>CBFGQF010000047.1:0-11448 GCA_965650865.1 uncultured Alphaproteobacteria bacterium
GTCCTGATCGAGATGGGCTTTATGTCCAATAGCAAGGAGGCCGCCCAGCTCTCATCCCCCGCTTACCGTAAAAAGCTGGTTGCTGCCATCGGAAACGGGATCGACGCCTATTTCTCCCGGGTGCAAAAAAACGCCCAGAAATAGCCATTGCCGTTTGGTTCCACCGCATCCCCCAGAAAAATTTGAAATTTTTTGCAAAAAGGGGATTATCAGCGGTGCTTTGCTGTTGTATAACAACAAAGATTTACCAGTTGCGGACAAGATTTCTTCTTTCCCGTTTTGGTCAATTCGATTTTTTAGCTAAAAAGGAAATATACCATGAAAACACTTCTGACAAACGCTCTGGTTCTTGCATCTGTTATCGGCGTTGCCGCTTGCTCCACATCCGGCACAAGCTCTACAGATGAAACACTGACACAAGCTCCGTACGCTGAAGAGCGCACAGTTGGCAATGCTCCGGCACAAACAACTGTTCAATCCGCTGAGCCGGTATTCGAAAGCCGCCAAGTCAAGTAATTGGCTGCCTTTCAAAGGCTTTCATGAAAAGACTGCCCGCGACTTCGCCGGCGGTCTTTTCTTTTGCATGAATTAAAGGAATAATGGTCGTCATGGATTGGAAAACTGGTTCAATACGTTTTGCGGGGCTCGTGCTCTTTGCCGCTTTAGGGTTTATCCTATACGCGATCGTTACCAATATTCTGGTCATGGCGGGACTGACGCCCTCCGGAGACGGCAGCGAAGGGTTTGGCAAAGATATGACCCACAAGGCCATGATCGTTTTTATGGCGAGCCTGCCGATTGGCCTTATCAGTCTTTTTATAAAGGATAACTGGCGCTGGGTTCCCTATTTAAGCCCGCTTTATGCGCCATCACTTTTTGCTATCGTCCACACACTGACACACCAGTCTTAAGAAAAAGGCCCCGCTCTGGGGCCTTCCTATTAGGGATTCATAACCGGCTCTCTTTTGACCGGCTTGTCTGCCGCGGCGACCTTGCCGCTTTCCTTGATCTTCTTGGCGTCCTTATAAACAACATCCTTCTTGGCCTCTGCCGCTTGTTGCTCACGGGTCAGCTTTTCTTTTTTCTCCGCCGCGGCGATACGGTCTTTTTCTTCTGCGGCCTTCAATTCATCTTCCGTTTCATCGGACACATGAACGCCCTTGGCACCCTTCTTATCAAGAACAGCAACCGGGTAACCGCGGTGTTCGCGGACCGCCTTGCGCACCGCTTCCCAGTCGATCTGTTCGGCATAGGCACCGGCCTTCGCCGTAATGCGTTTCATATCCGCTGCGGTGATTTCATACGATTTGAATTCACCCAATTCTTCAACACGCAGCGATTGCTCCTGTGTCGGCGAGACCTCGACATACATTTTATCCTTGATCCAGCCGACCTTTACCGGTTGATCAACCGATGTGATTTTCGTGCCGACCGGAACGCGATTGTAAATATCCTTGATCGATTCCGGATACATGCGGATGCAGCCCGACGATGCGCGGCGGCCAATCGCATACGGCTTGTTGGTGCCATGGATGCGCATTTCCGGCCAGCCGAGATAAAGCGCATGGGTACCAAGCGGATTGTCCGGCCCAGGCGGATAGAATTCCTTTAAGGTCGGGTCTTCTTTCAACATGCGCGCGGTTGGGCGCCATGTCGGATTTTCTTTCTTCGCATTCACGATCGTGGTCCCGACCGGCGTGTTCAGGCCTTCTCGCCCGGGGCTGATCGCATAAACCAATGGCGCCTCGCCGGGTTTTTCAAAGAGATACAATTTCATTTCGGCAAGGTTCAGGACAATACCTTCGCGCGGCGCATCGGGCAAAAGGGACTGGGTCGGCAACACCACGCGCGCGCCTTCACCGGGTATCCATGGATCAAGCGTCGGATTGGCCGCGCGCATTTCAACGAATCCAAGGCCATGCTTACGGGCAAGGTGAACCAATGTATCTTCATATTTCGCGCGATAAATAATCGTCTCGCCAACATAGTCCTTGTCATAGACTTTGGCGGCCCTGACCGCCGTCGGTGTCGACAGAACGGTTGCTGCCAGCGCGATTGCCGTAAGAAATCGAAGCGTTTTCGTCATGGATTACCCTAGTTTTTCCGATAAATTTTGTGCGACCTTGTCCATAAAGGCTTCGGTTGTCAAGAAGGCTTGATCCTTACCAACCAGAAGCGCCAGATCTTTTGTCATATGACCCGCTTCAACCGTATCCACACAGGCCTTTTCTAACATTGTGGCAAAATGCACCAGCGCCTCGTTGCCATCGAATTTGCCGCGATATTTAAGCCCCTGCGTCCAGGCGAAGATTGAGGCAATCGGATTCGTGGATGTGGCATTGCCCTTCTGATGTTCGCGGTAATGGCGGGTCACCGTGCCGTGTGCCGCTTCTGCCTCCACGATTTGCCCGTCCGGCGTCAGAAGGACGGAGGTCATGAGGCCGAGACTGCCATAGCCTTGGGCCACCACATCCGACTGAACATCGCCGTCATAATTCTTACACGCCCAAACAAATCCGCCATTCGATTTGATGGCAAACGCCACCATGTCGTCTATCAGGCGGTGTTCGTACCAGAGTTTCTTTTTCTCGAATTCCACTTTGAATTCTTCATCATAAACCTTTTGGAAGATGTCCATGAACTTGCCGTCATAGGCCTTCAGGATTGTGTTCTTCGTTGATAGATAAACAGGATAGCCGCGGCTCATACCGTAATTAAAGCAGGCACGCGCAAAACCGGTGATCGATTCATCGACATTATACATCCCCATCGCCACGCCGGGGCCTTTGAAATCGAACACTTCGAATTCCTGACGTTCGCCATCTTTTGGCTCGTAGACAAGCTTAAGTTTGCCCGCGCCGGGAATTTTCAGATCGGTCGCCTTGTATTGGTCACCGAACGCATGACGGCCCACGACCATCGGGGCGGTCCAGCCCGGCACATAACGTGGAACGTTTTTACAAACGATCGGCTCACGGAACACCGTGCCGTCGAGGATATTGCGGATTGTGCCATTGGGCGACTTCCACATTTTTTTCAGATTGAATTCTTTGACACGTGCCTCATCGGGCGTGATCGTCGCGCATTTTACGCCAACGCGATATTGTTTGATGGCATTGGCGGCATCGATTGTCACCTGATCATCCGTGGCATCGCGGTTTTCGATGCCAAGATCGAAATATTTCAGGTCGATATCCAGATGGGGATGGATAAATTTGTCCTTGATCATCTTCCAGATGATCCGCGTCATTTCATCGCCATCGATTTCAACAACCGGGTTCGCTACCTTGATCTTGCTCATGCCACTGTTTCTCCTGAAATTGTGTCATAAGGATGGTAGCGGCAGGCAGCGAAGTCAACCGTGAATGAGTGGGAAAACCGGTTTAGGCATGCTCCACTTTGTATCGATACAATTGCGCAAATCCGCCAGAATCACGGACAGGTTGATGCTCTCTGAGCGTTTTGTCTCAAGCCAGCCGTGCTCGGTGTGGATATTGAATTGTGCCAGATAATCAGGCAACGCATCATCGTACAGCGTCTTCTGGATTAAAAAAGCCAATCTTGGCGGCGTGCTGCCTACGGGGGCATAATTAAACGCAATAATGGTATGCTGTGGTTTGCTCGAAAAACTATTGTCCAGCCGCCCCAGTTCCAGAAAACCGCTCCTTAAATAGGGGCGAGCCAGCGCATAAATCTTTTGCAGCTCTTCCATACCGAACAGGGAATTCTGGTTGTCGGCTTTTTGCGTAATATCGGCCTTGCTGGCCAATAGAAAATCACTCGCAGGATACGTTGCGTACATCTACACCCCAATATTCTTCTTATGAAAAAATATTGGGCGAAATAACGAGCGGCTGTCAAGACTTTTGGAAAATCAGCGAACGATATTTAAAGATTTTCCCGAAGGTGCTTTGGATTCCCGCAATTTATCGACCTCTTCGCGCAATTTTTGTACAAAAATATCGATTTTCTCGCTGCGCACGATTTCGTGCAGGGTGCCGCCATTCCCCGGCGTTGTCGCGATAAAAAGCGCGCGATCGGGCCCGAGGCGGCGTTTTTGCACAGTAATCAGCGGGATTTTGCCCGCTTCTTCACGGAAAGATATGAAATAGTGCCCTGCGGATTCGGTAAAGGAAAAATCCTTGAAAAGGCCCGTATAGACGTTGCGGCTATAGACCTGGAAAATCTGGCCGAATTCATAGCGTGTATAACCGACCTTGAGGGCGGGCGCCTGATAATTCATCCCCATAGGATAACATATCTTAGGCCTTTCCGAAACCCGACAATTTTTCTATGATGCCCGCGATCAGCCAATGAAAAGGAGCCGCCGGTTAAACCCTATGTCCGATATTTTCCGCGAAGTCGATGAAGCCCTGCAAAAGGAAAAAGCCGCCCGGTTCTGGAAGGAAAACGGCCCGACCATCATTCTGGCGGTCGTGGTCCTTGTCCTGTCTACGGCGGCCACGACCGCTTATAAGACATGGGATTTGTGGCGTGATCATCAGGAAACATCAAAACTGATCGCCGCGCAGAATACGGCCGACGTGAATGGCTATATCGCGGCGGCCAGCGAAACGCGAAAAAGCCATGAGGCGATTGCCCTGATCACTGCCGGCAACAAAGCCGCCGAAGCGAAGGATTTTGTGAAGGCCGCAGAATTGTACGGGCAGGTTTCCTCCAATGCATCCGCCCCATCGGAATTGCGCGATCTTGCAACGATCCTTTCCGTCCGCGCGCAGGGTATGACGAACAGCGATGACACTGATTATAAAGGCCAGCTCGAAACGCTCGATGCGATTGCCAAGAATGATAAATCGCCCTTCCAGATGCAGGCCAAACTGGAAGCGGCCCTGATCGAGGGAAGCCAGCTTGGCGATTACGCCGCCGCGCTCAAACGTCTTGAAGGATTTGAAGAAGGCGGACCAGCCGGATCTTTGGAAGAGAAAGCGCGTGCCCTGCGCCATGTCTTCGAATACGAACAAAGCAAATCAGCCCAGTAAATAATCATCCAAAGGCGATTATCATGCGTTTGAAACAAATCATCTCCCTTATCGCCCTTGGCGCATCCCTGACCGCGTGTAGCGGGGACATATTCGGTGACAAGGAAAAACCGCCATTGCCCGGAGAGCGGATAGCGATCCTTGACGAAAACCGCACCCTTCGTCCCGATGAAACGGCAAAAACCGCACCTTTTGCAGTGATGGACGCATGGCAGAACGATGCATGGCCACAGGCCGGCGGAAAGCCCGACCACGCGATGCAAAACCTGGCCTTGTCCGGCAAAGCCCTGCAAAAGGCATGGAGTTCTTCCATCGGTGATGGCAGCAAAAAACGTCTACCCCTGACAACGCAGCCTGTTGTAGTCGGCAAAAGCATTTTCACGCTTGATACGGACTCCCGCCTGTCTTCGTTCGATATAGAGAACGGCAAGCGTCGCTGGAGCGTGAGCGTGCGCAAGGAAGATGAAGACGATGCCGTCATTAGCGGCGGCATTTCCTATGACAACGGCCTTGTCTATGTCACCAGCGGTTATAACGAAATTATTGCGGTCGATGCGCAAACCGGCAACATCCGCTGGCGTGCGCCAATACGCACCCCTTCCCGCGCCGCGCCGACCATCAGCGGAGGGCGGATATTTATCACCACCATCAACAACAGTCTTCTGGCCCTGAATGCCGCAGATGGGCGTGAAGAATGGGAATTCGCGGGCCTTGGCGAAAACAAGGGCCTTGTTGGCGCGGCGAGCCCGGCCGCAGCAGGAGATATGGTGGTCCCGGCCTTTTCATCCGGTGAATTATATGGCCTGCGTGCCAACAATGGCTCGGTCGCATGGTCGGACAATCTTTCCGGCTCGACCCGCCTTGGCGGCATGACCGCGCTCTCGGATATTCGCGGCCTTCCTGTTATCGATGGCAATGTGGTCTATGCGATCAGCTTTGCCGGAAAGATGGTTGCCGTAGATATCCGCACCGGTGCCCGCCTTTGGCAGCAGGAAATCGCGGGGGCAAAAACCCCGTGGATCGCCGGGAACCGCCTGTTCGTAATTTCCACCGAGGGGCAGATCGTATCGATCGATAAAGATACTGGCGGTATTATATGGGTTTCACAACTGGCCCGTTATGAAGACGCCAAGAGCAAAACCGGCCCCATTTTCTGGACGGGGCCCCTCTTTGCGGGCGGACGCCTTCTCGCCTTTTCAACCGACGGGCGGGCGGCTGAAATCAACCCCGAGCAAGGCACGCTGGTCCGCGAATGGAGCACGGGTGAAGATATCCGCATTGCACCTGTCGTGGCGAACGGCACGCTCTACCTGCTGTCCGAAGACGGGGATTTGCTGGCCTATCGATAGGATTTTTTAAAAAAAGCTGGTAAATCAGGCCGTTCCTGACTAGAACCAAGCCTATGTTCACAATCGCGATCATCGGCCGTCCCAATGTCGGCAAATCGACCCTGTTCAACTGCATCGCCGGCAAGCAGCTGGCCATCGTTGACGACACCCCGGGCGTCACCCGCGACTGGCGTGAAACCGATGCCATGTTTTACGACCGCATGGTCAAATTTCTCGATACCGCGGGCCTTGAAGAAAAATTCGATGATTCGATTCAAGGGCGCATGCGCAAACAAACCGAAGAGGCGATCGACCGCGCCGATGCCATCCTGTTCGTCGTTGATGGCCGTACGGGCCTGACACCGATTGACCAGCATTTTGCGCAGTGGCTGCGCCGCCAGAAAAAACCGGTCGTGCTCGCCGTCAACAAATGCGAAAATGAAAAGGCCGCGATGTCGGGCATGGCAGAGGCCTATGCCCTCGGCTTTGGCGAACCCATTCCGGTCTCTGCCGCGCACGGCCATGGCATTCACGACATATACCTCGCCTTTCAGCAATATTTCCCCGAGGAAGCAGAGGCGAACGAAGACGAAGACCGCGACCTGATCGATTTTGATTCGATTGACGATCTGGAAGGCGATGAAAATTTCGACTTTGCCAACATTGCCCCCGCAGAAGATGAAGCTAAGCCCCTGAAGATTGCCATCGTCGGCCGTCCGAATGCGGGCAAATCCACGCTCGTCAATGCGCTCTTGAAAGACAATCGCGTGATGGTGGGGCCAGAGGCCGGCATCACGCGCGATGCGATTGCCGTTGACTGGACCTATGAAGGACGCCAGATCAAACTGGTTGATACTGCCGGTCTTCGCAAAAAAGCCAAGGTGCAGGACAAAATTGAAAAGCTGGCGGTTGACGACACGATGCGCGCGATCCGCCTTGCGCAAATCGTCATCATGGTCATCGATCCCGAAACCATGTTTGAAAAACAGGACCAGCAGATTTGCGATCACGTGTTAAATGAAGGCCGTGCGCTCATTATCGCCGTCAATAAATGGGATCTGGTCGAACAGAAAAAAGAGGCCCTGGAAGAACTGAATTACCTTCTTGAAAAGGGATTGGGTCAGGTGAAGAAATTGCCCGTTGTCCCCATCTCCGCGCTCAACGGCCGCAACCTTGACACATTAATGGATGCCGTGCTCGACACGTATAGCGTCTGGAACAAACGCATTTCCACTTCGAAAATGAACCGCTGGCTTGCCGCCCGTGAAAGCCAGAATCCGGCGCCGCTCGTCGGCGGCCGTTCCAACCGTTTGAAATACATCACGCAAATCAATATCCGCCCACCGACCTTTGCGATGTGGGTTTCCCGCGCGCCGGAACTGCCCGATACTTATAAACGTTACATTACCAACGCCCTGCGCGAGGATTTCGATTTACAGGGCGTGCCGGTGCGTCTTCTGATCCGCTCCAGCCGGAACCCCTTTACCGAATAAGCAATAGCCAAAGGAGAAAGAACAGATCTTATGACTGACGCCACTCCCGCCCCCGATACCGCCGCAGAAGAAAGCGCGATCAACCTGCCGAATATCACGCTGGACAGTTTGAAGGATATCGATTCATCCGTCATTGTCAGCCGTTTCGAAGGTTTTGAAACAGCCCTGATTGAACTCAGCATGACATGGGGGGTGCGCCTGATCGCCGCAATTCTCATTCTTATTATAGGATGGAGCCTTGGCAGCTGGATCAGAGGGCGATTCGCCAAAATGCGCAGGCTCGACAACACGCTCAAAGATTTTCTCGGCGGGTTTGCCAAATATGCAATTATCACGGTGTCTGTTATCACTGTTATCGGTTTGTTCGGCATTCCCATGGCTTCGCTGCTGGCGGTGCTTGGTGCCGCGGGTCTTGCCATCGGCCTCGCGCTTCAGGGAACCCTCGCCAACGTGGCCTCCGGCGTTATGCTTCTTATCCTGCGCCCGTTCAATGTTGGTGATTACATTACGTGGAATGGGCAAGGCGGCACAGTAAAGTCGCTCGGCCTTTTCGGTACAGAACTTGCGATGCCGGATAACGTATATGTGTTCGCCCCCAATTCAAAAATCTGGGGCACTGAAATCGCCAATTATTCGCGCAACAGCCTTCGCCGTCAGGATATTATCGTTGGCATCGACTATCGTGATGATCTCAACACAGCAATGTCCGTGATGATGGAAATCGTCAATTCGGACGAACGCATTCTTCAATCGCCAGAGGACAAAAAGCCACAAATCCTGGCTGATAAACTCAACGATTTCACCGTCGATATTATTGTGCGCTTCTGGAGCGCGAATGCTGACTACTGGAACCTGCGTTGGGATATCAACAAACGCCTGAAGGAAGAACTGGCCGCCAAGGGTATCGACCTTGCTCTGACGCCCCGCCAACTTGCTGTTGGTGATGGAAAATAAGACGCTTATTTCACGGATGGAATGGCGATAGTCTCGCCATTCCTGTCACAATCATCGGCAATCAATTGATGGAAATAATGCACAATCTCGTCCGGATGCGGGCGGATGGCAGGGTCTTCCCCGGGATAGGCCTGTGCCCGCATCGACGTGCGGACCCGGCCCGGGTCGAGGATATTCACTTTCACATTGCTGTTCGCACACTCGGCGGCATAAACTTTTGCAAGCGCCTCTAACGCGACTTTGCTCACCGCGTATTCACCCCAGTATGCCTTTAAATCCTGTGTAATGCCGCTGGTCAGAAACACAACACGGCCGGCATCCGAGGCTTTGAGCAGTGGATCGAGCGTGCGGATCAGCCGGTAATTCGCCATCACGTTCAGATCCATCACGCGCTGGAATTCATCCGGCTTGATATGCGTCAGCGGCGCAAGCGTGCCGAGCATCGCGGCGTTGCCGATGAAAATATCGATCTTTGGGAAATGTTGATATAAAGTCGGCCCCAGCTGGTCGAGTTTGTCGAGTTCAAAAAGATCGAGCGGCATAAGCGTGGCCTTGCCGCCCGCTGCCTTGATGTCATCATCGACCTTTTCCAGGCCGCCAATCGTGCGCGCAATCAACACGACATGCGCGCCGCGCCGCGCAAGGTCCTTTGCCACTGCCGCGCCAATACCACGGGACGCGCCGGTAATGACGGCGGTCTTACCAGTAAGGGATAAATCAGTCATCGATCGATACCAATCCTTTGGCGGTTGCCTTCGCTTTCACCTTTGGCGTGCTACAACCGGCGATATTATCGACCAGTTCCACGGCATAATCGCCGGTAAAGCAGGCATCGCAATATTGCGGCATATCGCCGTTGCGTTTCGCTTCGCCAAGCGCCTGATATAGGCCATCGACGGAGATATAGGCAAGGCTATCAACGCCGATATGATCGCGGATTTGTTCGACCGTGTGGGTATGCGCCATCAATTCTTCGGTGCGCGGCGTATCAATGCCATAGAAACAGCTATGCGTTGTCGGCGGCGATGAGATGCGCATATGCACTTCCTTCGCCCCCGCCGCGCGAACCATTTCGACAATCTTGCGCGATGTCGTCCCGCGCACGATGGAATCATCGACCAGAACAACCACCTTGTCCTTCAGATAGGCCTTGTTGGCATTGTGTTTCAACTTGACGCCAAGGTGGCGGATCTGCGCCGTCGGTTCGATGAACGTGCGTCCGACATAATGATTGCGGATGATGCCAAGTTCAAAAGGGACGCCCGATGCCTGAGAATATCCAATAGCAGACGGCACACCGGAATCAGGCACGGGCACCACGACATCGGCATTCGCCACCGGGCTTTCCTTGGCCAGCACCGCGCCGATATTCTTGCGCGCCTCGTAAACCGAACGGCCTTCCATAAAGGAATCGGGCCGGGCGAAATACACATATTCGAAAATGCAAAAACGCGAACCGGTTTTGGCAAACGGGTCGAGCGTGCGGATACCCGCTTTATCGACAATCACCATCTCACCGGGTTCGATTTCGCGCACGAAATCCGCGCCGATAATATCCAGCGCGCAGGTTTCGGAGGCCAGAATCTTCGCCCCGCCCAATTGACCCAGAACCAGCGGCCGGATCCCGAACGGGTCGCGTACGCCAATCATCATGTCTTCGGTAACAGCGACAAGCGAGTATGCACCCTTGATCTGCTGCACGGCATCGATCAATTTATCAATCGCGTTTTCCTTGAACGACGTTGCCATCAAATGAACGATGACTTCGGTATCGGACGAGGACTGAAAGAGCGAGCCCTTGGCAACCAGTTCTTCGCGTAACGTCGCGGCATTGGTCAGATTCCCGTTGTGCGCGACGGCAAACCCACCGAGGGCCAGATCGGCATAGATAGGCTGGACATTGCGCAGGCTCGCCTCGCCGGTCGTTGAATAACGGTTGTGGCCGATAGCCGCGTGGCCTTTGAGCTGTTCGATAATGCGCGCCTTGCTAAAGGTCGCATCGACAAGCCCCATGGCCTTGTGCGTGTAGAATTCATCGCCATCGAAAGAAACGATACCGGCGGCTTCCTGTCCGCGATGTTGCAGGGCGTGAAGGCCCAGCGCGGTCATGGCGGCGGCTTCGGGGTGGCCGTAGATGCCAAACACACCGCACTCTTCGTGGAGCTTGTCATCATCAAAAGGATTGGTGTGCATCATCATGTTGTTGTTCGCTTGCCTATTCATTTACAACGGGCTCGCTGAACAATTCCTCCAGCTTTTCGCGTTGCTTATCGGTGTAGCCTTCTTCATCCCGTCCCGCGGCCCCATCGGCCGGAACTTCGTCTGCCTTGTCGGCCTTTTTATCGCCGCCGGACAACAGGTCGGTATCCTCCAGCTTTTTCTTAAAGCTTTCATCGGCTTCTTTTTTCACGCTGTCATAATCGGGCAGGTAACTCGCCATCGCTTCGGACGTTTTTTCAACGATGAAATGTGTCTGGCTGCCTTCGAACAATTTCTCCTTGTTCTTGGGCGGGATCAGGACGTTTAAAGGCATATAGATCAGCCCCAGCAGGATCAAGGCCCGCGCGATCCCGAAAACAACACCCAAAGTGCGGTCGACAGGGCCAAGACCCACGGCCTTCGCCGCGCCGGAAATAAAATGTGTGATGATATAGATGACGATGACCACCGACA
>CBFGQF010000048.1:0-11352 GCA_965650865.1 uncultured Alphaproteobacteria bacterium
GCCCTTGGTCATGCGGAAAATTTTCGGCAATGGGCGCGGCGCCTTATAGGATTCAAGACGTTCCACCGCACGCGGGGACAGAACCAGCATCCCATGCGCGCCTTCACCGCCCAGAACTTTTTGCCAGCTCCACGTCGTCACATCGAGCTTGTCCCACGGCATGTCATAAGCGAACACGGCGGAGGTCGCATCGCAGAATGTCAGACCTTCTCTGGAAGAGGCAATCCAGTCGCCATCAGGCGCACGGACGCCCGACGTCGTGCCGTTCCATGTGAAGACGACATCGTTCTGTTTTGTGTTCACTTTATAGAGGTCCGGGATATCACCGTAGGCGGCCTTATGGATTGTGACATTCTCCAGTTTCAACTGGTCCGTCACATCCTTGGCCCAATCGAGGCCAAACGCCTCCCAGTACACCATGTCGACAGGACGGGCGCCCAGCATCGACCACATCGCCATTTCGATCGCGCCGGTGTCGGAGGCGGGAACGATCGCGATTTTGTAATCTTCGGGAATGCCGAGAATGGCGCGATGACGGTCGCAAACCTCATTCAGTTTGTTTTTACCCGTGGCGGCGCGGTGGGAGCGGCCGAGGAAGGCGTCGGAGAGCGCTTCAACGGACCAGCCGGGACGCTTGGCGCAGGGCCCGCTTGAAAAACAGGGGTTTTTTGGCTTTACGGCTGGTTTTTCCATGAATGCAATCCTTTATCTTTAAAATTTGTCGCAGCGCGAAATTCTGCTATCAATTTCCTAGCGTTTTCCAAAGAAAGTGACAAGAGATGACACGGCTTTCCGTCAATTTGAACAAGGTTGCCCTCCTCCGTAACCAGCGGGATATCGGATACCCCAACGTTCTGGCGACCGCCAAAATGGTTCTGGATGCCGGGGCCCACGGCATCACCATCCACCCGCGCCCCGACCAGCGCCACATCCGCCGCACGGATGTCCCGGAATTGTCGATTTTCTGCGCGGATTACAAAAGCCCGTTCCCGTCCTTTATGATGAACGAGGAACATGTGCCAGCCGATATTGAATTCAATATCGAAGGTTATCCGGACGAAGAGTTTCTGACACTTGTCACCGCCCATCGCTGTGATCAGGTGACCCTCGTCCCCGATGATCCGAACCAGCGCACATCGGACCATGGATGGAATGTCCGCGAACATAAGGACTTTTTGCAAGACGTCATCGCACGGTTGAAAGATGCCGGACGCCGCGTGTCGCTGTTTATCGATCCAAAGGCCGATGATGCACGCGCCGCCGCCGACATCGGCGCGGACCGCGTGGAACTTTATACCGGGCCTTACGCGACAAAAGACATTAAGATAGATGATTATGTTGCAGCCGCAGGCGCAGCAAAATCCGTTGGTCTTGGCATCAACGCGGGCCATGATCTGAACCTCGACAATCTTGCGCGGTTCATCGCCGCCGTGCCGGATTGCGCGGAAGTGTCCATCGGCCATGCAATTACATCCGATGCGCTCGACATGGGCTGGCGCGGCGCGGTGTCGGCCTATCTTACGGCTATTCAGTACGGCCACAAATCGGCAAAGGCGGCATAGATGACACAGCACACGCTCTATCTTCTCTCAAGCGACATCGATGTCGGAATTGCCCATGTCGAAAAGATGGGAGCCTATATCGCGGATCAGGCCATCGGCCTTGCCGGAAAACCCGGCTGGATGAAACCGCACATTGCGGCAGGTATTCCGATTCAGAATGGGGTGACCATGCAGCAGATGAAAGAGATGCGGGAGATTGTAAGCGAAGACCGCATCGATCTTTTGTGCATCCCGCATCCCGCGCCGGAACGCAAACTCCTGATTTGCGACATGGACGCGACAATTGTCGAATCCGAAACACTTGATGAACTTGCCGCCAAAGCAGGCATCAAGGATAGAATCGCCGCCATCACCGCCCGCGCCATGAATGGTGAGCTGGATTTTAAAGCAGCCCTGAAAGAACGCGTCGCCCTCTTAGAAGGCCTTCCTGTTTCCGCGCTCTATCAAACACTGGAAGAAACCAAATTGTGCAAAGGCGCGGATACGCTTGTCATGTCGGCCCGCGCCAAGGGCATGACCTGCGTTCTCGTTTCCGGTGGATTTACGTTCTTCACAAATGCGATCGGTGAGAAATGCGGCTTCAACGTCAATCACGGCAACAGCCTTGGCAATGATGGCAAGGTTTTGGACGGAACGGTGGGTGAACCGATCCTCGATAAAGATTCAAAGTTGGCCTTTTTAAAATCACATGCGCAGGAACTGGGTATTGATCTGGCCCAGACCGTTGCGCTCGGTGACGGCGCCAACGATATCCCTATGCTGGCGGCGGCGGGTCTTGGAATCGGCTACCGCCCCAAACCGGTTGTCGAGGAAAATATCATGAACTGCCTGAAATACGCCGATCTCGACCGGCTCCTATATGTTATCTAGGCCCGCGTTTGCTTATTGTTAACCAATTCCGGTACAATATAGGTGTCGATAAACGCACGGATTCTGTAATCAACCATGGCAAAAAATCATAATTTCAAGGTGCCACAGGACGAGCTGGACAATCTGATCCACCTCTATTGCCGCAATTACACCGCCCTTGCCAGCGAGGGGCGGTTTGATCCGATTGTCGGACGCGATGCCGAAATCGACAATGTCATGCTGATTCTTCTTCAACGTAACCGCAAGAACGTCTGCCTTCTCGCGCCAGCCGGGGTTGGGAAAACCGCCCTTGTCGTTGGTCTTGCACAGGCTGTGGTCGCCGGACGCGTCCCGGATTACCTGAAAGGCGCGCAGGTGCTGGAACTCGATATGCCCGCGATGGCGGCCGGAACGAATTCCCCGGCAGAATTTCAGGATCGTTTTATCCCGATTTGCCGCGGCCTTGCCGAACGATACCACCATCCGGAATTTCCGCGATACATCATGTTCATCGACGAAATCCACACAATTATGCCGGGCGTGAAGGGATCGGCCTATGCGGGCCTGTCCGAAGTCATGAAACCATACCTGACGGTCGGCGATATCCATGTGATCGGCGCGACGACGATTGACGAATTCCGCCAGTATGTCGCGCTCGACCCCGCATTGGACCGACGTTTCCAGAAAGTCCATTTGAAAATGCCGGATCTTGAGGAAACGTATAAAATCCTCGAAGGCATTCGCCCGAATTATGAACGCCACCACAAACTCAGCATTCCCGATGATTGTATGCGCGAAGTTGTGAAACTGACCGATGAACATATGAGAAAACGGACACAACCGGATAAATCCATCATCACATTGGACGCCGCCTGTGCATGGCAAAATATGTTCCGCGGCGAGATGCGCACACTTTCGATGGAGGCTGTGTATATGATGGTTGCCAAGGAAACTGGCCTCCACCCCGGCGCGCTATCGGATAAGCCATACGTGAAAGGTGAAACATTCGACCCTACGAAAATGGCAGTGCAAACGGGCGCGAAGAATTTCAGCGATACGGATGGAAGCCAGCGTTTCGAAGATGAGGAATAATCAGGCCGCCTTTTTTAAGGCGTTTGTTACTTCTATCGCATCCTGAAACAGATAGTCGCAATTGGACTGATCATCCGGAACCTGCCCGTGATGCACAAGCGCTGTTTGCAAGCCTGCTTCTTTGGCCCGAACCAGATTCCGCGGCAAATCTTCCACCAGCAATATTCGTGAGGGATGAAGCCCGAGCAGATCAATCGCTTTTTCAAACCCGGCTGTGCTACGGCCCTTGGGCTGAAAATTAAAGTCTTCGAGCGCAAGGATATTATTTTCCGTGAATATATCGTCAATTCCCAAATGTTTCGTAACACGAGAAACCCATCCACGTGAGGAGTTGGTGAGAAGAACCGATGGAATGGTGAGCGAGCGCAAACCGTTCGCCATATCTTCATTCCGTTGGATTACTTTCTCATCAATAGAATTGTGATAAACGAAATGCATGGATTCAAAGGTCATTTTTGTTTCTTCATGAAACCATTGCAGACTGAAGCCAAATTTCTTTTCGGCGGCCACACATTGTTCGAACGCATATTCATATGTGTATTCCGGCCGAACCGTAATCGCGGCGCGGGCAGCCGCATGATTACAGGCGGTTTTGAACAATTCATCATAACGGTAGAGCGTTCCATCCATATCCCAGATAACGCCATCTATCTTTTCCATCATTATTTGACCGCCTTGATAATTTTAAATCCGTCTTGCTGCATAACCTGCACCACGGATGAAAATGATTTTTGCAAAATAGATTCATAGGGAAGATGGGCATTCGCGACCATATAAAGAGAGCCATTCTTCTTAAGATGTTTCGAAGCCGTCGCAATGAATGCCTGCCCCAACGCCGTGTCGGTTTTCTTTCCCGTGTGGAATGGCGGATTCATAATGATATGATCAAAGATCATGGCAGGTGGCAAGGATTTGGTCAGATCATGCCATAGAGGCTCTATGGTGTGATTTTTTAAATTTTCTTCTGCACAGGCAAGGGCCCGTTGATCGGCCTCTATCAGTGTCATTTTTTCAATGCGCGGGCAATTTTTTGCAGTCATCAAAGACAAATAACCATAGCCGCTGCCGAAATCAGCAACCTTGCCGCGCATGTCCCTGGGCAGGTTTTGCGCAAGAAGGCGTGATGCCGGATCAATACGGTCCCAACTGAATATCCCCGGCAGGGTCTTTAACATCAAACCATCGCCAAAATCATGGGTACGGACGGCGCCTTTATCAAGCCATTCCTGCATCAAGATTTGATCTATCTGGCCTTTAACACCCCAGACAACTTTCGCCTTGTTTTTTGATTCCGTCTGAATGGACTGGATTCCGGCCTCTTCCATCCATTTTTTTAAACGCGCGCCAAAGGCGTCATTCGCAGCAGATAACACAAGCGTGCCATTGTCATTCAATCTTTCGATTGCGCCCGCAATCCAGAATTTGGCTTCGTCCAGTTGTTTTGGCACCAGACATAAGACCATGTCGAACGTTCCGACGGGAAGCGTATCGGACGGCAACAACCCATCACGTTTTAAACTATCCGAAAATGGTTTGAATACCTGCCATAGGATAGGCGATGGAATATTCTTCAATGCCGCGTGATATTGTGCCCCTATAAACAGGACCTTATCCGGCCATGGCAGAACATTCTGTTCAAAGGGCAGGAAAAGGGTTTCAAGGGGGGAAGGATCGCTCATGCCATATTTTTAGCGCGGCGTTCCGCAAAGATCAAGCTAGTGCGCTTTGATCGGCAATGATAGAGGACAGGTCGATATCCGTGTTTCCTGCAATCAGTGCGGCCATTGTAAATTCGCCGCCCGTATCACCGTCGCGGTTGATGTGGATTTCGGTGTCTGCGCCATTCCGGACCAGCATCAGATAGTTTCCGATATCGGATGAAAGGGGGTCATAGCCTTCCAGAACATCGGCGATGTTGATAATATCGCCCTCGGCGGCATTGAAGTCTTCTACTCTGTCGACCAGACCGTCGATGGTCGTGATTGCAAAGACATCCGCGCCTTTACCACCGAAAGCGCGATCAAGGCCATCCCCGATCACCAGAATGTCATCTCCGCCTTCGCCATAAAGAAGATCGTTTCCGGCCCCACCATCCAGAATATCGTTTCCGCCGTTTATATCGCCGATATCCACCGGGTTGATGTTCAGATCGAACAGAACGTCTTCATAATCCGCATCCCCAAGGTTGTGCAAATCTTCAAAGCCTATGCGCAGGGAATCCGTGTTTCCGCCGTTCAGGCCGGATACAACATGCGTTTTTCCATCACCATTGATTGCTGTATCGTCACCGCGCTCGCTCGTAAAATATGTATGGCCTTTTAAAACCTTTGTCGTCGTCCCGTCATCATAGACAACAGAAATATGCTTTCCATTATCGGTTATTTTTGCATCGCGTGCATCGGTCTTGCCGTAATTGTAAATGAACCGGATATTGCCATCACCGGTAACATCAAGATTTTTATAGCCGCTATTGATGTTGTGTCCGTTTGAGATTATAAAGAAACCGAAGTTTCCGCCATTCGCACCCACCGGTAAATCGATTGTGTGCGCAGTATTCAGACCTGCCGTCTTGACATTGCTCCAAAGAAGGCTCGCACTGACAATCGTACCATCTTCGGCAATCCCAAACGATCCCATGCTATTGTTATGACCGGCAAAGCCCTTACGGAACGTAATCGTTGCGGTAGTTCCAAAATCAACACTCAGATTGCCAGAAGCAATACCAAGGGATGGCACCGCCGAGGGATTGAGCTTGGCGATATTCACACGCTCCTTTAGTTCCGATAGATTCGTATCGCTAAAGGACTTGTCCATCAGGATTCCACCGAGATAACCATCATCACCATACAGAACATCGTCGCCGGACAACCCAAAAAGGATATTGTCGCCATCACCGCCAATCAGCGTATCGCCGTCTTCCGTTCCGACAATATCATCGGGACGGTAACCTATGCTCACCGTAACCGTTGCCGTGTCTTCCCCGCCGGCACCGTCGATGGCCTGATAGTCAAAACTGTCGGTGCCAATGAAACCCTGTGCTGGTGTATAGGTATACGTCCCGTCCGCAAGAATTTCGACGGTGCCGCCATGTATGGTCGTCAATGTTTGGGGCTGAACGCTCAGCGTATCTCCATCGGCGTCGGTATCATTTGATAGAACCGATCCGGTCACGACCATGTCACGATAGCCTGTGACAATATCATCGACGGCATCAGGCGCCGTATTCGGAACATAGGCACCGAGATCGAATGTCGTTCCATCGGCAAAGACCAGGGTTTCAACACGGCCTGATCCGTCTTCCGCATAATGGTTTTCGACTGTCAGGACCGCATCGCCAATGTGTAACAGGATATTCCTATCCTCCACGGTTAACTGAATATCCGACAATAGAATGCCTTCATCAAAGCGGATCGTATCATGGCCGGATGTTTCCGCGATCGTCTCATTTCCATCACCAATGGCATAATAATATATGTCATCCCCCGCGCCGCCGAACAGGCTGTCATCGCCCGAACCGCCATGCAGATGGTCATTGCCTTCGCCTCCATGGATGACATCATTCTGCGATGACCCGACCAGGACGTCATGTCCCGTTCCGCCATCGATCGTCAGGTCGTTCGTATATGTACCATTCGAAAGATCGACAACATCGTCGCCGCCACCGGCATTGATCAGATCGATATAGGAAAGGCGCGCGCCCAACGGCCCATGTTGCGGGCTATAGGAATCGATCAATATCAGAACATCGTTTCCTTCGGTCAGCGTCAGTGTGTCATAACCGGGAAAAGTGATAGTATTATTGTCATTAAAATCGCCGTGGAAAGAATCATAGGTGCGGTTCATGCCGCCGACCGCAATCATATCCGAAAGAAAGGAAGTAGAACCAAGATCGGACAGCGTCATATCCGAGCCCCATACGTCATCGGATGAATAAACCAGTTCATCATCACCCGTCCCGCCCGCGAGCAAATCCGCCCCATCGGCCCCTGCGAGATAATCGTTCCCATCGCCGCCATACAGATAATCGTTTCCGCCGCCGCCGATCAGGTTGTCATTGCCACCGCCGCCCAGGATATTGTCATGCCCATTATTGCCCCAGAGTATATCATCGCCATTTGCCCCACGAATAATGACGTTCCCGTAGTCAACGGAAAAGAATGCGAGATTGATGATGTCCCCGCCATCGGCCGCGTTAAACACTTCCACACTGTGGATCATGATGGTGCCGTCGACATCCACCAGTTGCAATACATCGCCAAACGCCGTCATGTTGATGGTATCGGTGCCGCCGCGCCCGTCATAAATGGCATTATTGACATTCAAGGTGTCATTGATGGCAATCGTAAATCCTGTATAGGGATTAACGAGCAACTGGTTGAACGTACCGGTGATGCCCTGGAAATTCATGAAGTTATTGGCATTTGAGCCGGTTATGGTTGTATACATACTGCGCTTCCCCAACTTGCTTCATCGCTGAAAGCCAAGGTCCCGCTCCCCAGCAAGACTGCCTCAATCTATATTATCGGCGATTAAGCTTTAATTTTATGTAAATAGTTTATATTGATATAACCTTCAAAAGTTTAAAACTTCTTAACGTCCTGAATATTCTGGAATTTAAGCCGTATTTCCCGTTAACGGTCCCAACTCCTTGCAATTCGCCCGCTCATGGGGGATAAACGCGCGGTATCATTTTGCCCGACCACAGGAAGCCCATGAGCAATTCCCGCATCGATCTCCGCCAAGGCCCCATCGGCGCACACCTGTTCCGCATGACGACCCCCATGATCTGGGGCATCGCCGCCATGGTCAGTTTCCAGCTCGTCGACACATATTATATATCGCTGCTTGGAACCGTTCCCCTTGCGGCGATGAGTTTCACATTTCCGGTCACGTTTTTTATATTTAGCGTGATCATGGGATTTGGAATTGCGATGTCGTCCGTTGTCTCGCGCCTGATAGGCGAAGGACGGGAGGCCGATGTAAAGCGGGTTACAACGCATGGCCTCTTTCTCGTGTTTGGCACCGGCTGCACCCTTGCCCTGATAGGCTATAGCTTGCGTGATGCCATTTTCGCCGCCATGGGTGCGGATGAAACCATTCGTCCGCTGATCCATGACTATATGACCATCTGGTTTGCGGGCGCGGCATTTATGGCAACGCCCTTTGTGGGCAATTCCGCGATGCGCGCCGCGGGCAGCACCATGGCCCCCGCCGTCATCATGATCGGTGCGGCGATATTCAATGCGCTTCTGGCGCCCCTTCTTGTTTTCGGATTATTCGGGCTTCCCCGTCTTGAATTACAAGGCGCGGCCATCGCAACCGTTGTTTCGAATATCCTCGCAATGCTGGTCGGACTTTATATTCTCGCGATCAGGAAAAAAATGCTGCTATCCGCAGGAAATCTATATTGGGGCCTGTTCGGCGATTCTTGTAAACGTCTTCTCTTCATTGCGATTCCCGCGGGCCTGACTGCGGCGGTCACGCCGTTCGTTCATACCGTCATCATCGGCCTTCTGGCCGCATATAGCACGGAAGCCGTCGCCGCCTTCGGAATCGCAAGCCGCGTGGAGGCCTTTGCCTTTATCATACTTATGGCGCTCGCGGTCGGCATGGCCCCGATTGTGGGGCAGAATTTCGGAGCGGGTAACTTTGTCCGCGTTCATGAAACATTACGCAAGGCCATCGGTTTCAGCGTCCTGTGGTCCGCCGCCATCGGTGTCATTTTGTTCTTTGCGGCCGAATCTGTCGCCTCGCTGTTTTCGGACGACCCTATCGTTATCTACTACGCCAAGTGGGCTTTCATGGTGATTGCGCCATCCTATCTGTTCAGTAATCTGATCAATGGATGGTCGTCGGCTTTTAATGCCATGGGCAAGCCGCAAATTTCCTTTACCATGACGATTGTAAAAATGCTCGGCCTGATGATACCCGCAACCATGATCGGCGCCCATCTGGCCGGCGTGCCTGGCGTTTTCTGCGCGATTGCAGGCGTGAATATCCTAAGCGGCATAACCTTCCATTTCACAAGCCTTTATCTTTGCCGGAAAATCGAGCGGCGCGGTTTCGCAAAGTCCCTTTCTTAAGGGATTGAACTGCCATATGATGCCCTTATATTGCCGCAAAAGGCGGCTACGATCCTGTAAACAAAATAAGGATGTTTTCCATGACGAAGCTTATTCCCGTTCTCCTTCTGGGTTTGATGATGGTTCCATTCGGTTCTGCCGGGGCGCAAGATGGCCTGAACCTTCCCCCCGAAGGTCAAACAATCATCAATTTTTCGGCAACCGAAACCCGTACTGTTCCACAAGATCTGCTGATCGCCTCCTTGCGTATCGAAGTGCAGGACGAAACTCCCGCCGCGATTCAGAAAAAAATCAACGAAGCGATGACAAAGGCCCTGGCCATTGCCAAGAAGGAAAGCGAACTGAAAGTATCGACCGGCGGATACATGGTTCATAAATATGACGAACCGATCGAGGTCGACTCCAGAAATGGCAAGCAAGAATATAAAAGCGTCTGGCGCGGCAGTCAGACCATAGATATCCAGTCCAAGAACAAGGAAAAGGTTCTGGATGTGACCGGCAAGCTACAAGAATTGGGATTCGCCACCAACAACCTGCAATACACGCTCGCAAATGACACAGTTGAGAAAGTCCGCGAGGAACTGCTGGTCGAAGCGCTCAAGAAACTGCAATCCAAAGCCAAGGTTGTAGCCACGACGCTCGGCAAGGCAAATGTTGAACTGGTGGACGTCAATGTCGATATCGGCGGTCCTATCGTCCCGATGTATAAAGGAATGATGGCGCGTGCCGAAATGGCCATGGATGCAGGGGCCATGCCGCCCCCAGTCGCCGAAGCGGGGGAAACAGATGTTTCCCTGACCGTATCGGCCCGCGCGCTGATAAAGCCTTAACACATTAAAACAATGTGAAAAACACCCCGTTACCGGGGTGTTTTTTTGTGGAATTTCCGCCACCCATAAAGCACAATAACGCAATGGCTCTGACACATGACCTTCCCTTGATCTCTACTGTGGCCGTCGGCCTTTCTGTGGCTTTTGTTGCCGGATTGGTGGCCACCAAATTAAGACTTCCGCCTGTCGTCGGATATCTTCTGGCAGGAATTGCCATTGGCCCTTACACCCCGGGTTACACGGCGGATATCGAAATCGCCGAACAATTATCGGAGATAGGCGTTATTCTCCTGCTCTTCGGTGTCGGCCTGCATTTTTCCCTTAAGGATCTTATGGAAGTCCGCAGAATCGCTATTACTGGCGCGTTCTTGCAGATATCTTTCGTCACAGCCCTTGGCACCGGCATCGGCATGTTATGGGGATGGCCGCCCGCCACAGGCGCCATATTCGGTCTCGCCCTTTCGGTAGCCAGCACCGTCGTCATTCTGCGCTTGCTGGAATCTCACAATCTGTTGAACAGCATGATGGGGAAAATAACGATCGGATGGCTGATCGTCGAAGATATGGTGATGGTTCTGGCGTTGATCCTGATTCCTGCCCTGGCCGTTGAAGGAAATGGAACGGCATCGGTCAGCATCCCCGTGCAGGTTGGGGCCGCGGTTGCAAAGACTGCCGCCTTCGCGGTTGTCATGTTCGTGGTTGGCAGGCGGGTTCTACCGTGGTTGTTAATGATTGTATCGCGCACTGGTTCACGGGAACTGTTCACTCTTGCCGTCTTTGCCGTTTCCATGGGCGTTGCCTTTGGCGCGGCAAAATTATTCGGCGTTTCATTTGCTCTGGGCGCATTTTTTGCCGGTATGATGATCCGTGAATCCGACCTGAACCATGAAGTCGCCGACCGCGTCATGCCATTTCAGGATGCATTCGCGGTTCTTT
>CBFGQF010000049.1:0-11187 GCA_965650865.1 uncultured Alphaproteobacteria bacterium
AACACTGGTAGAGTCGAAGACCACCCACGTCGTGCTCCATCGCCGCGCGTTTTTCGGACAAAACGTTGCGAGCCGTTGACCAGTCATTCCATTTGCCCCTAAGCAACGCGAGTGCCTTATCGTTGCCAGCATATTCATCAAGAATACCGCGGTGAACACGCGGGTTTAAAAGCGTTTGCGTGTCGAACTGTCCGTGAATTTCAACCAGCATTTCGCCAACCTGTTTCAGAAGGCTGACGCTCACCGGATGATCGTTGATAAAGGCGCGGCTTTTGCCGTCCTGCTGCACCGAACGGCGCAAAATAAGCGGGCTTTCAATCTCCATCCCCTGTTCGTGCAGATAGGTGAAGACGGGGTGATCCGGTTCGATATCAAATTCCGCCACGACGATGGCCTGATCAGCCTCTTTCCGCACCAAACCGCTTTCGGAACGCGCGCCGAGCGCAAGGCCAAGCGAGTCGAGAAGGATGGATTTCCCCGCCCCCGTTTCACCGGTCAGGGCGGAGAGACCGTCATCGAACTGGACCGAGAGGCGGTCGATCAGCACGACATTGTTGATCATCAAAGAGGCGAGCATCGTGGCCTACCTTCGTTTTAAGAATACGTCTGTTGTCAATCCGCACGGAACAGCGAGTCAATCGCCTTATCCTTGAACGAACGGTCTTGCATCATCTGGTCGCGCAGGACCGGATCGACTATTTTATAACTGTCTTCGTACCATTTAGAACCCGGATAGTTGTGTCCCAATACGGCGGCTACGCGCGCGGCTTCTGTGTGCAAACCAAGCTTGAGGTAACATTCGACAAGGCGGTGCAGCGCTTCGGGCGTATGCGAGGTCGTCTGATAATCCTTCACAACGGTCCGGAAGCGGTTGATCGCCGCATTCACTTCACCACGAGAAAGATAGTACCGGCCGATCTCCATTTCCTTACCGGCAAGGTGGTCATAGGTCAGGTCCATTTTCAACTTCGCGTCGCGGGCGTACTTGCTGTCCGGGAACCGTTGAACCAGCGTGTTGAATGCCTCCAGCGCCTGACGCGTAATGGCCTGAGCGCGCGACATCGGAAATTTGTTCATAGTAGGCGAGCGCCTTCAGGTAATAAGCATAGTCGATATCTTCGGAGCCAGGATGCAGTTCGATGAAGCGGTCGAGCGCGAGGATTGCATCATCGTAATTGTCGCCTTCATAGGCCGCATAGGCCGCCATGATTTGCGCTTTTGTCGCCCATTGCGAATAGGGGTGCTGACGCTCCACCTCCTCGAACAGGCGTGTCGCCTCCTTATAGTTCTTGGCATCGAGCGCCTTGGCAGCATCGTTATAGAGCTGTTCCACCGGCTTTTCGACCTGCGGTTTATCCTCTTCCTTGTCCGAGGAGGAACAGGCAGTAAGACCAACGGCCATGACGGCCAACAAAATAAGGGGAAATGTCTTGTTCAGCATAGATTATTCATAGCCTTATCCCCTTTCCCTGAAAAGAGGAAACAAGCCAAAATCCCCGGTTTTCAGAGCGGCGCCAGAGTTTCAAATCCTGATGATTTCAAAGGCCGAAGGATCGGCAAACAGCGCATGCAAAACCGCGTTGTTGAGCGCATGCCCGCCCTTTTCTCCATAATATCGGCCCAAAATGGGCATGCCGGCGAGATGAAGGTCGCCCACGGCATCCAGCATTTTATGACGGATAAATTCATCCGGATGGCGCAGACCGCCGGGATTCATCACCCCTTCGTCATTCAGGATTATGGCATTATCGAGCGAGCCACCAAGCCCTAACCCCATGGCCCATAGCGCCTCTGCCTCCTTCAAAAAACCGAAGGTACGGCAATTCGCCACATCGTTTCTGAAGTTATCGCCGGTCAGGACGAGTTCATAGCCCTGCGCACCGATGACGGCATGGGGGAATTCGATGCGCCCCGCATAGACAGGAACATCGGACGGGGAGAGCGTAACGATTTTATCGCCTTCCGTAACCTTCACCTCTTTCAGAATTTTGATCGCTTTACGCGGCGCGGATTGCTCTTTTAAACCCGCAGCATCAATAGCCCTTACAAAATCAATCGAACTTCCGTCCATGATTGGCACTTCAGAGGCATCGATATCAATAAGCGCGTTATCAACATTGCAGGCGCGAAGCGCCGCCATCAGATGTTCGATCGTGCCGACGCGCGCGCCGTGTTCATTGGAAACGAGGGTACACATGCGCGTGTCCGTGACATGGTCATACATCACCGGTATGAGGTTCTTGCCTTCATCCATATCGGTCCGGCGAAAGACAAGGCCATGATTTTCGTCCGCCGGATGGATGACCATGTTCACGGGTTTGCCGGAATGAAGACCGATATTGGTGATAGGGATGGAATTTTGAATCGTATGTTGCATGGGGTGACTATAGAATTTTTGCGTCCCATCCCTCAACACACTGTTTATTGCGCGATGTTACAAAAAAAAATGGGAGCCGTGGAGGGCTCCCAAGTGAAATTTTTTCTGGAGGACACTCAGAAAAAATTAGAATTCTTAAATGAAATGGCCCTCCCCTGAACGGGGAAAGCATTGAATTAGTTGGCCTGACGGCGCAGGAAGGCGGGAATGTCCAAATCATCGGCATTTTTGTTACGCGAAGCCGCCGGAGCATCGATGTTCAGTTGCCCTTGCGCCGGATTTTCGGTCACACGCGGCGCGGCGCGCAAGCCGGCATGAAAGCCACCCGTGCCGGTCGCGGCACCGGCATTGCCGGAGCCCGATGTTGCATCGATATAATCTTCTTCCTGGCCGCCTTGTTCGAAACGGCGAACGCCGCTGGTGATACGCTCAAACAGAGACGGAGCCTTTTTGCGCTCTACCTGTGCGGCTTGTGCCGTGGCACCTGGAACCGGTGGACGAAGATTATAGCCTTGGCCCGAGGAAGCTTGCGCAGCGCCATAGCTGACAGGCACATCCTGAGGTTCCGGTACAACCGGTTTGGGCGGAATGAAATGACCGTCATGCAATGTACCGCGCATACCGGCGGCCTGCGCCGATGGCTGGGACGCGGCATAGGATTGAACCGCAGGCGCTTCGGCAACGGCGGAGGCCGGGGCAAATTCCTGTTGTTCGAACATATCGCGCTCCGGCTCATCATAGGCACATGTTTGCGCGGCCTTCACATTCAAAGGCGCGCGGGCAAGAGGGGCTGCCGTGGCCGGAGCCGGAACAGCCGATTGCGCCACCGGACGCGCCCGTTCAAACACCGGCTTTTCAGCCAGCGGCGACGGCTTTCCCACGGCGGTTACACGTACCCCGCCGGTATTTGTCGTCGTTTGCTTGGCTTCGCCAGCATCGATCCCTGTCGCTACCACGGAAACGCGCATGCGGCCTTCTAGTTTATCATCGAAGGTGGAACCGAAGATGATATTCGCGTTCGGATCGACTTCGTCGCGGATGCGGTTACAGGCTTCATCCACTTCGAACAGCGTCATGTCGGCGCCGCCCGTTACGTTGACGATAACGCCGCGGGCGCCCTTCATCGAAACATCGTCGAGCAGCGGATTGTTAATCGCGGCCTCGGCGGCTTCCAGTGCACGACGCTCACCTTCGGCTTCGCCTGTGCCCATCATCGCTTTGCCCATCTCCATCATCGCCGAACGGATGTCGGCAAAGTCAAGGTTGATCAGGCCTGGCATGACCATCAGATCCGTCACGCCGCGAACGCCCGATTGAAGAACGGAATCTGCCATGCGGAACGCCTCGGCAAATGTTGTTTTTTCATTCGCCACGCGGAACAGGTTCTGGTTCGGAATAACAAGCAGCGTGTCCACATAGTCCTGCATCAATTGGATGCCGGATTCGGCCTGACGCATGCGATGAGAACCTTCGAAGTGGAACGGCTTTGTCACCACACCCACAGTCAGAATACCAGCATCGCGGCAAGCGCGTGCTATGACCGGCGCAGCGCCCGTCCCTGTTCCGCCACCCATACCGGCCGTGATAAAGACCATGTTGGAACCGGCAAGATAATCCATTACCTCGTCCATCGATTCTTCTGCGGCCTTCGCACCCATTTCAGGTTTCGCGCCAGCACCCAGACCACCCGTTACGTGGACGCCAAGTTGCAGACGGTTTTCGCAGAGCGAGCCTTCAAGGGCCTGCGCATCCGTGTTCGTGACGAGAAATTCACAGCCCTCAAGGCCGGATGAAATCATATTATTAACGGCATTTCCGCCAGCGCCGCCGACGCCGACGACCGTGATTTTGGGAGACAATCTATTTACCTCTGCGGCTTGAATTCTTAGGTTGATCATTTCGAGTTGGTCCTCCGTGCAAGGCCTTTACGGTTTTTGATTCTATTGGTGTTCGCGCGTCAATGGAATCAGGAAAATTCCACGGGGCCGCGCAAACGGCAGGTTTTAAACGGTTTTTAGAAAGGTTTTCCCAAAACCTTTATGCGATAAAATTCGCCTAAACGACTCATTTGATTCACATTTGGAGATTGTTTCATGGAACCGAAAAACCGCCAAGATTGTGAGAACAACTTCCTGTGGATAAGTTGGGGATAAAGTACGGTTTTTTCAAGGATTTCAGAGAGAAAAATCGGGGACAAAACAGGCGCGATTTGGTTTTATCCAATCATAATCAACGGTTACCAGTTTTCTTTCCACCAATACTTTACGCGCTCCCACAAGCTGCCTGGCTCGACCGTCGCCATGATTTCGGCAGGCATTTCATCGTGACGTTCGGTGATATAGGTAAGAAGGCCGGCGGTCGTTGCAAAAGCCGGACCGGATACGGCATCGGGTAGTGAGGAGAGTCGCAGCGGGCGGCCAAGGCGCACCTGTTTGTCGAGGATAGATTGCGCAAGATCGCGCATGCCAGGCATCTGACTGCCCCCACCTGTCAAAACGACGCGGCGGCCAATGTTCGGGCCAAGGCCGGAATCGCGTAGACGGCCGGAAACAATTTCTAAAATTTCCTCAAGGCGCGGCTGGATAATACCGATCAAAAGCGAGCGCGGAATATGGTTCGGCGCATGGCGGTCCGCCTCCCCCAGCTGGGGCACATCAATCAATTCGGCCTCATCGCCAGACGTCATCAAGGCGGAACCATAAAGCGTTTTTAGGCGCTCCGCATCGCTTGCCGCGCAGGTCAATCCCTTGGCAATGTCATTGGTCACGTGGGATCCGCCAGCAGGAATCGCATCACCGTAAATCATCGCCCCGCCCTGGAACACAGCAAAGGATGTGACGCCCGCCCCCATATCGATGACGGTACAGCCCAAATCCATTTCATCTTCAACCAGACAGGCAAGCCCCGCCGCATAGGCAGAGGACGAGAGCGCGACGATATCAAGGTGAGACCGCTCGATACACGCAGCCATGTTTTGCAAAGGCCCCAAATCCGCCGTCACCATATGAATACCGACATCAAGTTGCTGCCCCACCATGCCGCGTGGGTCGCGGATTCCCTCCTGCCCGTCGATGCGGTAGCCGATAGGAATGGTATGAATGAGTTCGTATTCGGCAGAAAGCACCTGATCCTGCGCCTTCGCCAGCGCGCGGCGCACATCGTTGCCCGTAATGGCATGGCCGGATACCTGAATCCCTGCCGACAAGATGTGTGAATGTGCGTAAACGCCCGGCACGTTGACAACGACTTCACGCAGCGGATAGCCCTTCATCACCTCGGCCGCCATATTTTCAGCAGCATGGACAGTAGAGCGGATAGCGTTTTCGGCAAGATCAATATCGACAATCTTGCCGCCCTTAATTCCGCGCGCGGCCTGATACCCGACGCCCAGAACCTCTATCGCACCCTGATCGTCGATGATGCGGCCGATAAAACATGCAATTTTATGGCTGCCGATATCAAGTGCCGCGAGAATCGATCCTTTGGGTTTGACTTTGTGTTTCATTAAATCGCGCTGCCTGCGGCTGGGGTGAGACCGGCGTTAAAATCCGAAGCGGCACCGGGTTTGGTCCTTACCGTTATACGGCCCTGATCCCGAACGTCAATAGAGACAACATCTTTATCTAATATGTTCTCTTCCTCGTGATTGACAGCAAGCCTCCGCAGCGCAAGACCCAGTTCGTCTTCCGGCAATTTGACGTCCGCACCGGATTTCAGTTTCAAATCCCAGCGGCGGCCCGAAATTAATGTCGCGGCTTCTACCCGCTCCAGGATCGCCGGTTCCGCGGCGAGCATGCTTAAAAGCGCCGCCGCGTGCTGCGGAGCCTCATCGCCAATCACGATCAATAAATCCCGGAATTCCTGAAGGTTGCGATCGGTCAGGACGACACCTTCGGCATCCACCACCGACAGCCTTTTATGACGTTGCCACAAGGCGATAGGTGTGCGTTCTTCAAGTTTGATGTAAATGGTGTCCGGCAGGCGACGTTCGACATGGGCCGCCTTTACCCACGACAATTTTTCGATCATCACCTTCATCTCTTCGGGCTTGAACGAGAAGACCGGATCACCCTTTTCCAGATTGATAATGGCCTTGAGCGTCGCGACATCGGTGTGCCTGCGTCCGTCAACCATGATGTTCTTTACCGCAAAGCCCCAGTCGGCAGTTTGATCCAGAATGGCCGAGTGCGCGTTTTGCGTCGCCCGTGCCAACGCGCCCGATTCCACCGCCCAGTAGCCGACGCCGCCTACCGCAAGCGCGGCAAGCGAGGCCAAGCCGAACCTTTTGAGAAAAAGGATCAGGCGCTCTGAGCCACTCGAGCGCCGTTTGAGGATGGTTGATCGTCTTGTGCCTGACATGTTGCGGTTTCGACCAGGTGGGAACAAAGTTCTACGTAGGATATGCCGTTCAATTCAGGCTGGATCAGGGCGATAGACCCCGGTGAAAAGCCCGGCATAGTGTTAATTTCCAAAAAGTATACGCCATCGGCGCCCGGTTTGGAATCATCATATCGGAAATCGGCGCGGGAGAGGCCGGAGCAGCCCAAAACATTAAAGACGCGCTCCGCATAATCCATCGCCGTTTTGGCAACGATTTCCGGAACGTCGGCGGGTGTAATCAGTTTGGTTTCGGCGCTTTTATATTTCGCATCGTAATCAAAAAAACGCCCGGGGACGATGATTTCGGTCACACCCTGTGCCTTACCATCCAGAATGGCGACATGGATTTCGCGTCCCGGGACATATTTTTCCACCAGCGCCTTTTCACCGAAATGCCAGCTCGCTTCGTCAATCGGCTGCTGGTTTTCGCCTTCCAGAATGATGCGCACTCCAACGCTAGATCCTTCATTGATCGGCTTTACCACATAAGGGCGCGGCATGACGGTTTCGGCCAGAATTTCTTTTTTTGACGCCACCTTACCTTCGGATGTTCGCACACCAACTGAATTGGCGAGTTTCTTCGTCAGCGTCTTGTCCATGCCGATGGCGGATGCCGCAACGCCCGAATGCGTGTAGGGAAGACCGAGCATTTCCAACACGCCCTGTATAATGCCGTCCTCGCCGCCCCTTCCATACAGATTGTTAAACACAACGTCAGGACGAGGGGTTAAGTCATTCAAAAGTTTCTGCAAATCACGCGTAACATCTATGACCTTCACGTCATAACCGCCATCGCGCAGGGCCTTCGCAATATGCTCCCCTTTGAACAACGATACTTCACGTTCCGAAGACCAGCCACCAACCAACAGCGCCACAGTTTTTGTCATTTTTATTCCTTTAAATTACGACGAGAAGTGCGGGACACCCTGCACGTCCTGAAGATAGCGGCGAACGGGGGCAAAATGATGGCCGCCATTTATGGCCATGATTTTATCAGCGGACATCCATTGCGCCGAGAGAAACTGATCTGGTTCTTTCAAAGAGATCTCACCATCCAGATACTGGCAAACTTTATAATAAAACGTCTTGCTGCCTTCCTCGCGCGAACCAAGATTGAAAACCGGAGTTACAGTCAAACCCGTTTCTTCCCTTACTTCACGCATCAGCGCCGTATCAAGCGTTTCACCTTCTTCCACCTTGCCGCCCGGAAACGTCCATGTGCCGTTATGGCGTTGTAAAAAAGCGAATTGGTCCCGAAGACGCACAATCCCGATAACGATATCCATGCCCTAAATCCCCCAATATGGTTATATCTAGGATCAGCATAGGACGGCAAAAGCGGTGGGACAACGGGATAAACAATGTTCACCCCAGAAAATATAACCATAAAAGCGGTATTTTGATGGATTTAGGCCGGGTTTCCGAGCCGTTTGATTTCCCAGCGCAGGGAAATGCCGAATTTGTCCGCAACGCGGCGGCGGAGTTCTTCGCCCAGATTTTCGAGATCGGCGGCGGTGGCCGTGCCTTCGTTGATCATGAAATTGCAGTGCTTCTCGCTCATCACCGCGCCGCCGATTTTAAGGCCGCGCCCGCCTACGGCATCAATCAATTGCCAGACCTTGGTGCCTTCCGGCATGCCCGCCTTGGCGATGTCTTCGGCGGATGGATTGGCAAAGGTGGAGCCGCCGGTTTTTTCGCGGATCGGCTGAGACGCCTCGCGCTTTGCTTTGATTTCGGTCATGCGTGCGGCAACGGCGGCAGGGTTGTCCTTTTGTCCCTTAAAGATTGCGGAGACGAAAATATAATCATCCGGAAGATCGATATGGCGATAGGTCATGCCGAGCTGCTCCGGCGTGAAGCTATGACGATTTCCGAAACGATCAACGGCATCACACGATACAAGAACATCTTTCGCTTCCGTGCCGTAGCATCCGGCGTTCATGCGGAGCGCGCCGCCGATGGTGCCCGGAATGCCTGAAAAAAACTCCAGGGCCCCAAGCCCGGCATCTGCCGCGACATTGGCGACATTGGTATCCAAAGCGAGCGCACCGGCCTTGACCAGATCACCGTCTACCTCGATCCCCGCAAATTCGCGGCCCAGACGGATGGTAACACCCGGCAGGCCACCATCGCGGATGATGGTATTGGACAGCGCGCCAAAAATTTGCACGGGCACTATTTTGTCTTCGAGATAGCAAACCGGCGATGCGCTTTCCACAATATCGGCGGGCGCGGTTTGGGCGAGGAAGGATTGCAAATCTTCCAGATCGGCGGGTTTGAACAAAACTTCCGCCGTCCCGCCGCATTTGAACCAGCCTTGTGCCCCAAGGGCCGCGTTTTCGGTGTAGCGTCCGCGAACGGCGGGGAGAGAGTCTGCCTTTAATGCCATTGGTTACGCTCTCTGCTTTTCAAGGTCGGCAAAAACCTGTTCTAGCTCGGCAGGCAGCGCATAGGCCCATTTGGTGATATCGCCCGCGCCGAGACAAATGACGAAATCGCCCCTCGTAGCGTTTTGAGCAATCATGACGGCAAGCTTATCGGACGATGCAAGAACATCCACGCTCTTATGCCCGTGATCACGGAGACCTTGCGCGAGCGCATCTTTATTCGCGCCCTCGATCGGCGCTTCGCCCGCCGCGTAAACATCGGCGACAATCACATGGTCCGCATCATTCAGGCAGGTGCAGAAATCATCGAACAGCGAATGGAGGCGCGTGTAACGGTGCGGTTGCACCACTGCAATGACCTTTCCATCGCCGCCCGACACAGCCTGACGTGCAGCACGCAACACGGCGGAAATTTCAACAGGGTGATGGCCGTAATCATCGATCACCGTGATGCCCTGCGCTTCCCCCGTTTTGGTGAAGCGGCGTTTGACGCCTTCGAACCCCACAAGCGCGTTTTTCATCTGCGCCGGTTTCATGCCCATGCGGTGCGCGATGGCGAGCGCCGACAACGAATTCTGCACATTATGCTGGCCCAGCATCGGCAGCATGACATCTTTCAGAATTAATTCTTCACCTGTGATGTCCGCCGAAAAACGCACATCGAACACACTGCCATTCGCATCGGTGCGGATGTTGGAGGCATGGACGTCCGCCTGTGGGTTGAAACCATAGGTAATCACCACGCGGTCACGGATTTCGGGGATCATCGCCTGCACCGCGGGATGATCAATACACAAAACCGCAAAACCATAGAACGGAATATTTTCGATGAATTGATGGAACGCGGCCTTGATCGCGTCGTAATCGCCGTAATGATCGAGATGTTCGGGGTCGATGTTCGTCACCACCGCAACCGTTGCCGGAAGTTTGGTGAATGTGCCGTCCGACTCATCCGCCTCCACCACCATCCATTCGGATTGGCCCATACGGGTGTTGGTGCCGTATTTGTTGACGATGCCGCCATTGATCACCGTGGGATCGAAATCCCCCTCCTCCAGCATCGCGCCGACCATTGAGGTCGTCGTCGTTTTGCCGTGCGTGCCGCCGATGGCAACGGCCATTTTGAGGCGCATGAGTTCGGCCAGCATTTCTGCGCGGCGAACGATGGGCAGTTTCGCGGCGCGGGCGGCGGCAAGTTCCGGATTATTTTCCTTGATGGCGGACGACACGACAACAATCGCCGCATCGGAAATATTGGCGGCGTCATGCCCGACAAAAATATTGATGCCCTGTTTACGAAGGCGATCAAGGTTATAGCCGTCCGCTTGATCCGATCCCTGAACCTTATAACCAAGACCGTTCAGGACCTCGGCAATTCCCGACATCCCGATCCCACCGATCCCGATAAAATGCAGGATCCCGATACTTTGAGGCATAATTCGCATAGGCGAAACCTAGCGGAAACCCTGCAAAATCACAACGATTTTAGATACTAACTTTTGTTCAATGCCAGCATATCTTTGGCAATCACAATGTATTTGCAGGCCCCGGAACCGGCAATTCGCCCGTTAGATAGACGATTTCCGGCTTGCGCTCTGGCCCTGAGGCATTGAAAACCTGCATAAACCGGTCGATTTCTTCGGTATTGTCAGAACAAAAATCCAGCCTGCTTTTCGTCGCGGGCCTTTCCAGATTGGGGCGAAGTTCTTCTATAACGACGGCATAACCGTCCCCCATCTCTTTGGATATCGCGGCCCATGTATCGGATGTTTTTTCACTGACCACCGCAAAAATGCTGGAAAGAATAGAGAGAGCGCGATTGCGGTTTTCATCGGTCAACGCACCATCGGGTACCGCATCCTTAAAGTTATCGACCAAGTATTGAAGAGCAACGGATTGAGACATTGTACACACCACTCGCTTATTTGGGAGTTCATTTGCCGCCTTGTACGCGAGCCATGGCAATACGGTCAAGAAAAAACGGTGTCGCTTCGTGACAACACCGCATTCCAAATTTGCATGGCAAATGAATAGGTTAATTCG
>CBFGQF010000050.1:0-10936 GCA_965650865.1 uncultured Alphaproteobacteria bacterium
GAAGACGGCGTCACGTTGGTCGTCTTGGTTACCGACAAGACCGTCTTTTTCGGTTCCGGCGGGATGGAGGGAAGATAGACTTTCTTTTCCTCGCTGCGTTTATAGACGTAGATGCCAAGTACCGAAAGCGCGACCGCCCAGATAGTCGAAAGCCCCTCCATGCCGGCCAGCACAGCACCGATCTTATCCGTATCAAACACCATGATATAGGCGATGCCTACCATTTGCAGCGCCCATGTAAAGGCGAGCAGATAACCGAACGTAGGACGCATCCGACGGACATAAGGATCACTAGACCCTACCTCGGTACGCAGAGACTGGTTGATTTCCGACAACGCGGTTTCATATTCCCTTGATTTCATCGCGGCGAGCGCCTCGGCATGGCGGTTCGCCTCTGCCATCTGTTCGACACTGATCGCGCCGCCGGCAAGCGCGCCTTCGAAATTCTGAAGGGATTCCGCCGCGCTTTGCGCGACAGGATGGTTGATTTTGCCAAGCGCGGTGCCGATAACGCTGATCAGGACCGGCAGGCCAATTTTGCCTATAATAGTGGGAAGCATGTGTTTTCCTTTTCCCTGTCATTCTGAGGCGAAACCGGAGAATCTCATGAAGCAGAGATCCAATCCTTCGCTGCGCTCAGGATGACAGCTTATTCTATAAGTTTATAAAAAATGTGGTTTTTGAGGCTGAGCGTCGGCACCTCGCCCTTCGCCCAATGGGGCATGATGAACCGCGCATGATAATGCGTGGCGCCGTCCGTTGTATCGACAAGCGTTCCGGCGATAGCGCGGCGGGCAATGCGCAAGGCGGTCGCAAAATGGATATCCTGATCCGTCACTTCCAAAAGCTTCCGGTAATTCGGATCCGACCTGTTCCAGCAGGAAAACTGATACGGCTTTTGGCAGACAGTGATGATGTCATTGCCCCACCAGTAAGTTCCGCCTTTGGCCGCCGCCACCACAACGCGGTTCAGGATGACGCAGGCCACGGCCTCCATGCCTGTCGCCCCCTCGCCCCGGGCTTCACCCCACAAGGTGCGGGCCAGAACGTCGATAGCGAGCTCATTATAAAAATCCACGCCATCGGTTGAAGGCGCGGATGATTTCCCGGTCATTAATTTTAAAATCTTTTTCATCGCGCCGCCCCCATCAGCGCCTCAGTCTTCAGCGCGGTCTGGTCGAGTTTGGATTCAATGCGAATGAGATGTGAGACAATGCGCCCTTCAAGGTCCTTCATATCGGTCACGGATGAATAAGACTTCGCGACCTCCAGTTTGAACGACGAGAGCGCCTCCCGCAGTTGCGTAGAGCGGACATCGAGATTGTCTTGTAATTGTTCCAGCGCGTCTTGCGCGTCTTTGCGTGAGCGCAGGATCAGCCAGAAAAGCGTGGTGAGCGCAGGAATATCCACCGCCGTGATCCACCAGATCAGGCCTGTATCGAGTATCGTATTCATGGTTTGTCTTTCTTTATGTATCGAGAATGGTTTTGGCCTTGTGCGCCTTTGCGCCCCACCGCCTTTTACTATCTCCGTAAGACCTTGGCAGGCGCATAGGTTCAAGGGCAATCGCGCCCGCGGCGGCATCAAGCCCGTCATCCCGGCCGTATTTCCGCCCGGGCCGCCATTCCTGCATTTCGCTTAGGAATGGCGTATCGAACACGGAGCAATGAACATAGAGCGATCGCGCCGCCATCGCCGTATCAAAGGATTCCAGAATGCGGGTATCTTTTGCCTTCGTGCTGTGCGCTTCCTGCACCGCGCACGGCACCTTGGCGTTGTTTATCACATTGCGCAAAATGGCGGGCAGGAATTTGCCGATCCCGTTGGTTTCGACCGTAATGGATGGCAAATATAGATCGCGGACAATTTGGGCAATGCGCTGCGATTGCAGATGCGCTTCGTCTTCGCCGTCTTTTGGCGTGACCTTGATATAATCCATCCGGTGAAGATAGTAATTGCCATCAACGGAGGTATACACCACAGCAAGCACACTGTTATCTCCCTTCGCGGAGCCAAAGGCCGGATCCCACCAAGCGGAAGCCGACACCATCTTGACACCGCCGATCGTCAGGATCGTTTCCTTTTGCACTTCGCTATAGACGATTTCATCGTCATAACGGTTGAGCAGCGCGGGGTCGAGACGGCTGTCCTTGATATTGACGGGGTCCAGCATCATTTGCGAGGCGAATTTCATCGGCCCCGATTGACGCCTTATCTCTTCGATATCCTCAAGACTATATCGCTCGGGCCACTGACTGTTACCGCCCGCCGTGATGACGGGCAAGGACAGGCGGGTATAGTTTTGCAGGAAATGCGTTTCTTCACCAATCTCCTTGCGCGGCTTCTTCGCATAGATGGAATAATAGGTATGCGGCGTGCCGATAAAAATATGGCGCCCGCCGGGCACCAGAATAAATTCATTCTCGCTCAAACGTTCGCGCAGCTTTGCCCTCTTCTCCGCGCTGTCGCACGTATTGGGCACTTCCACATCGTCGCAGATGATAACATCGGCGCGCGCGCCGGTAATATTGGCGTAAATACCGCAGGCAAGAACGGATGGGTCACGCGAGACCCGGCTACGGGTAACCGTAAACCGGTCTGCCGCCCATTCGTCAGGATTCGTCGGAATGAGATGTTGTGTTAAAGGATGTCTTTCGATCACCTTGCGGATGGTCCGCACCATCTTGTTCGATAACCGGGACTCCGCTGCTAATACCAGGATACGCAAATCCGGATCCCGATAGAGCGCCCACGCCGAGAAGATCCCGATGAGTGTCGATTTTCCGCACGCGCGGAACGCCTGAAGAACCAATCGCCGTCTTCCATGCTCCCATGACCTCTGTAGCCAGTTCGCTATCCTGACGTGCAGATTGGGCGTTTGTTGTTTTTGGGTTGCGTTCCATATTAATAAAAATAAGCGGAAACTTACCGTTTGGCAAGAATCTTGCTCCATATTCCCTCTTATTAGAATCTGTTGAATTACTTGGCTTTGCGATAAGATGGCCTATACCACCTCTTGCTCATCCTCAAACCCGTCTTCGATCGCATCCGCCGCTTGGATATCGGGATCATTGAGAATGTCTTGCAGATCGGCCGTCGCCAGCGCCGGCTTGCCCGATGGCCCCCCGGCAAGGGCGGCAACCTTCAGGTGCGATTCGATATGGGCCATCGCCATTTTTCCGGCCGCCTGATGCTCCTTGAATTCCTTGGACTCAAGCGGCAGATCAACCGGCATGTTTTTCACGAAATGGTAATACGACCGTAGCGTTCGTTTGAGCGTATACGGCAAAAATTTGGCCACCAGCGCTCTGGCAGCCTTTTCGATATTTTCAGTCATGAAACCTCTGTTCACTTTTAAAACTTATTCACGATGTACCATTGCGATCCGTTCGATACGACCGTGATGGCGTTGTATTGTGATGACAGCGGCTGGCCGTATCCATCGGGGCCGGAGCCACCATATTCGGTCACCGTAATGACGTTCGATGACACATCGGTTTTCTTGATCGTCACGGTACGCCCCGCCGCAATAGCGGCGTTGGCCGGTGGCAGGCGTGCGGTCATCGCCCCGCCAAAGGAAGAGAGCAAATAAATATCGACCGCCATGTCGATATCATAGGTGCCGGACCCGTCATGATAGCGGGTGTTGCCGGGAGCGCGGTTGGACGAGATGACGAACCATTCCGCGCCGTTGGAGAGCACTTGCACGAAATCATTCTCCCCGCCAAGATAATAGGAACGGCCATCCGGCCCCGCCCCGCCATCTTCGGTTACGGTTATCACGTTGGTAGAAGTGTCGGTTTTTTTGACCACCATCATCGCACCGGGGGCATTGGCGGCATTGGGGAGTTTTACATTCAATGCGCCGCCAAAGCTGGAAACCAAATGAACGGAGTGGGATATATCAAGCTGCACTGTCCCGTTCGCATCGATATATTCGGTGTCGTATCGCTGCAATGTCGCGTTCATATCGACCACGGTGGTTTTTTGCAGACGGTTTTTGAAAGGAAATCCGGCATTGAACGCCGTGTATTTCCCGCCCGATAAATCCCAGATCGCCGCGCCGTCGGACATGGATAAAAGATTATAGATCGCGGTTTCATCAGACCCCGCTTCCAACTTGATATTCGGGACCGTATTGAAACTTTCGGCATAAGGATTGATCAGGATGGTTTTATAGGAACCCGCGCCCATGGTGAAACACCCCTGCGCCGTACCTTTCACATTCGCCTCACAATCGATAAAGGCGTTGTTGAACGCGCCATGTTCGACATACACGCCGTGCCCCGTCATATCCGCACCATGACTGTAAACACGGCAGGCATGGAATTTGTTGGCGTTCGGCGTATCGCCCGCCCCTGTTCTTGTCAGATGAATGCCATGGAGTGATGGCATTTCAATCAGAACGCGGTCAAAATTGTTCCAGTAACAGGGAAAGTTCGTATCGTTGTACCCATCCAGTTGGACACCGATGACGGGTTCCCAGATCGTCACATCGGTAATCGAACATTGAACGCAGGGGCGCGATACGCCATAGAGCTTGATCCCGATATCCCCGCCCGTAATCCGCAGATCGGACACCGTGGCGAAATCGGCCACGATTTCTACGGCATTGAAACTATCGTCGATACACTGCAAAACCGACACCTGCCCTGCGCCGTGCAGCCGTTGACGTTCACCCACCGTAATCGTGCCACTGATCAGATAATTACCGGGGGGGAGATAGACGTTATCATGCGCGGCGAGCGCCTTTTGTATGGCAAGCGTATCGTCGGTGAGGCCGTTGCCGAGCGCGCCGAAATCCTTGACCGAAACGCCATCCATAAATTTATCGTGGCTGGTGCGCGTTGTGGCGCCCGTTCCATTCGCGGTAAAATTGGGCGGTGCCATGCTGCCCTCAAGGCTCACCGCCACAGGATTGCCATCGGCATCAAAGCCCAATGCCTTGTTCGCGCGGACGACGCGGTCAGGCAGAATGGTGCCCGCAGGATTTTCATGATCGGAATAACGCAGCATGGGCGCTAGATCGCGATCCACCTGCTGGATTGAGGCCGTCAGATAATCCAGTTCGTTGTTGATGGCGACCGCCGAAAAATCCCCGCCTTCCAAGAAATCCGTCATGCGTTCCAGCGGCAGCCGGCGTTGCAACGTGATGACAACACCATACGCGGGTGGGGTGTCGAATGTCACGGCCCCGCCATTGGTGTTTCCGGCATCCGCCACATCAAACCCCGCAAGTTGCGGGGCTCCGTCAAAGAACACCTTCAAGTCCTCACTGGCAAAGACCGGAAATGGATATTCATAAACCGTTTGCGTTCCGTTCGCGACATAGCGCACGATCGGCGCGTTATCCGGTATCTTGATATGTTCAGACATTCTTATATTCCTGTAAAAGTTGGTAGTGAGTAATAGATGCTTGCACGCCTTAAATTTTCGAATTATGGTGCTGTCATCATGAGAACCTTGATCATTTTGACGGCAGTAGCCGTTCTGATACCTTTTGCGGCGTCCGCGCAAAGCCTGTATCAGGAAGAACGAGAGAAAATCCGCGCCCAACGCGCCTATATGTATGACGACGAGCCGTTATACAATTCGCGCAGCAGCGCGGATGATGACCGCACCTGTTTCGGCTATTGCGATGATACAGGCAGCCGCAGCCGGCATAAACCGACAACGCCGGAGATCGGGAATTCATTAAGCCGGACCGGCGCACCGAAAGGCAGCATGGGCAACAACATTCTCTATCAATTGCAGCCGCGTTAGCTGGATTTTGGTGCGCTGTCCTTGAGCATATTGTTCACGGCACTGCCAAGATCATAGGCCGCCGTGTATTGATTATATTTGTCACGTTCGCGCAACTGTGTGAGTTGCAATGTGTTGATCCGTTGCTGCTGCGCCACCGCCTGATCCGCCGAGGCGGTCTTGAGGGTATCGAGAGCTTGGCGCCGTGCCCTTTCATCTTCACTGTCACTGACAAGCCCCAAAAGGACCGCCTGTCCGGACCCGGTGCTGGAATCCGTGCCGCTGGCGCCATAAACGGCTTTCTGCCGGGCGATGGCACGGCGCAGGGCGTTCCGGCGTTCCTCTTCCAGCACTTGTGCATTGAGGGCGATTTGCCGCTTTTCGAGCGCGGCCTTTTCCTGCACGTTCTGGAGTTCCATCTGGTTTTTGCGTTGCTGCGCTTCGTAATCCTGCTTGCCTGAATCGTTCGAGAATTGATTGACGGCGCCCAGCACGGTGTTGACCGCGCCCAGAACCTGAAACGCCTGGGATGCGAATGATGTCATTCCGGCCATGATAATCTCCTGTAATTTTAATCGTTTGTATAAATTTCCGTTGCGACCGAGAGTAAAGTGAACGGTAGCGGCGTGGATTGTTCGATCCGCCATAATGAATCCGATGGCTCCTTCTGCCACCCAAGTGCCCGAACAGATATATCCCCATTCACCAACGGCGCGGGTTCATCAAGGATTGAATCTTCGCCGATTTCACGCAGGGATATGTCTTGCAGCCCGCGCCCGACATCAAGCCGTAGCGCCCGCGTATCTTGCAAACGGAATATTACTTCGAGCAAGCGTACTTTGCGCACAATACCCGTATTGTTCAGTGGCGATGGCGGCATCGGTTCAATAACATGTGTATACGGCAGGCCTATTTCCACCTTGCTTGCGGCGTCCGCAATCGTCACCGCTCCATCGACAACCACCTGATCGTTCAACACCACACCATCGGCAACGATGGAAACGGTTTTACCATTCAAGTGGTCGAGCCCCGACCATTCGGTGGCGGGCATTTCGACCTCACCCGTCAGGGCAGAGTCGAGATTAAGATTTTTGTCGAAGAGTTCGATAAAATAATCATCGCCGCGCCGGACAAGGACATAGACATCGTCGCCGACAACCGAGACTGATTTTACAAGCCCCTGCGTTTCATGGAGGGTCCATGCGGCCACTGTTTCGGCACGGTAGATGGTAAGCGTTGCAAACTTCCCGTCTTCGCGTACCACAAACAAAAGGCGGTTGAGCGTATCAAAGTCCTGATCAACCGGACGCCCCAAAACGTGGCGTGACACCAATGCGAGGTCCGTTGACTGATAGGCTTGTTCCACATCCGTATACAAAAATTCACGCATTTCCTGGCCATTGCGCGCCACAAAGATCGTTGCCCCGTCAACCGTCACCGGCGGAATATAACGATCAATACGCGATCCTACCCGCGTCTGGCGGTTGAGCTGGACACTCGCAGGCGTGAGCGGATCGCCTGTCACCATCCATTCCGCACCGGATGTAAAGACCTGTAAATGGCGGCCAGAGAATATTCCGCGGATGGCGTTGACCTGATCCGACAAAATTGCAAATTCGATCGATTCATCATCAAGGCCCGTGCCGAGATCAAAATTGAACAGGTCTCCGCTTTTTGAAAACCACAAACGGTTCGGTAAATCACGGCTGCCGCCAATCACGAGGCGATCCTGATGGAACGCCACCGCGCCAGGATACCCGCGCACGGGCGAGAAAGCCTGTTCCGCCCAGTCGATGGTGGCCGCAGTTGCAGAGAGAGTTTCAATCACATTGGCCGTGGCCACGGTTGGCGAACTGATCGATGTGATAAGAACTTCTTTGCCACCGATACGCATGCGCGTTCCGGCATGGCCGCTTTCGAAAGCATTTGCAGATGTGGTCAGAGTAATAGTGCCTGTGGTCGCGCTGGGCTTTATCGTCACCGCGCTGTCGGCGAATTTGTAATGCGGTTGATAAACGACATTTCCTTCGGTGAAATAATTCCAATCTTGTAATTCAAAGCCGCCAAGGGCCGTACGGATCAAGCGTTTTGGAACCACATCCGGATGGACAAGCAAAAGGGTATCGGCACTTTGCGTCCACGTCAGTTGTGGAATTTGCGCCAATGTCCATGGCGCGGGCAATGTCGCGATCTTGATCCCGCCGGCATAGATATTAATCTCTTCATGCGTCAGGACGAGCAGATAGGTTTGTTCCGTGTTAAATTCAAATGAAATCAAACGGCCATCACCTTCTGCCGTATCGACATAGGCAAGGCCAGCGCGGCGTGTAAGGCCACCTGTCGGGAAAATAAAGATATTGCGTAATGCGCGCGCGCCGTTTTCATAGGCGCGTAAATCACCGCGCCCCAACAGGTCACGGCCAATCTCACCGGCATTGAAATTGGTTTTGGTCTGGCGAAGAAGGCCCATAATCCATTACCCCCTGACATCGATCAGTGTGAAATTTTCAAGACGGTTCGGCGAATCCTGTTGCGCATCGATCTGCCGCGCCCTCGCCGCCTCCTTGTCCGCCATGCGCATCATGGCATCGGCACGGGATGTGCTTTCGGTGATCGGAATGCAGAATTCGGCGGACAGTCGCGCAATGAGTGCCATATCAAAATAGGGCGGAAACTCTTCTTCCTCGGGGCGGAATAAATATGTCAGGACCACCTCTTCCGCATTCGTGTGCAGTGCGCCGCGAGCGATGCGGTAATTCAATCCCCTGCCCCGCCCGCCGCTGCCTGCCGATATCGCGCGCAGGTAATTGTTGGGAAGCGCAAAGGATTTTTGATAGTCCGCAACCGGCGCATCGAGCAAGGGCGTCAATTGCGCCTGTGACATGGCGAATGTCCATGTGTAGGACGAAAGCAGCGCATCGCGCACGGGACCGAACAAGGCCCCCGCAATTTCGGATTCCGCCGTGCCATCGGCAAAAGATGTGATTGGCGCCGCGCCAAGACGGATCAGCGCGCGGCTGCATAAAGCCACGTCGTTTAAGGCCATTTTGTTTCTCCTTGAAGATTGGGTATTAGGAAATAAAAAACGGCCCCCATCGGGAGCCGTTTTTACGAGTTCTGTTTTGTTGCTTAAGCGGCGAGTTCCAGGCCAATTGCCGGACTTTGGAATACCGCCGCCTGTGTTGCGCGATCAAACGCGCCGTGTATTTTCGGTGCGCGGGAAATGCCATTGTCATTTTGCGCCACGCCGCCAAACACCGCATTCAATTCGATGCTGCTTTGGAAGGCCGGCTTGAAGGGAACGACAGTGGCTTTGAGTTCGGCCTTCTCGGGCTTGCCCATATTGCCATATATCGCATCATAAGCTTCCTGTGGGTTATCACAGTATACGATCACGCCACCCTTGGCTTCCAATGCGTAACGAAGCCCCTGAACCCCGGCATCTTCCATGCGGCCATATTGCTCGGTCAGCATTTTGTTGCCTTCAGGAGTTTCTTCTTTCATCAGAAGCTGGCTCGCGCGTGCTTCGTCGATGTTGGTTTCGATGTTTCCATTCCATGGAACATAGTGGAGATTTGTCTTTTGACGCCCTGGTGTCACAGCTTGAGGCCCTCTAATGCCGTAGGTACTGCTTAAAATTTTATTAATGAAAGATTAATAGCAAAAACGGCGAGAAAAAGGCAAATGGATTCTTTCATCCCTTTGAAATTACTTACAATTTTATATTTTGCCTTATTCTAACCCCTTGACGAATCAAGAAGAATCCCGCCCCCAACCCGGAAAAAATCCGGGCTGGAGACGGGTTTTTGCAAACCCCCGATGGTCCAGGCGGCCCTCAAAAAGGGCGAGCGCGGCGTTCCGAGGCACAGGGAGGAATTGCCATGAACGCGAAAAGCGCTGCGAGCCGCCGTTACGTGCGGGAGGAAGCCACGAGTACTGCTTTTACGAGTACAGCGTGATCGTAACGGTGCCGCCGGAATTGCCCGTGACGACGTAGAATTTCGTCGAAGGCGTTCCATCGGTGTCAAGGTTTGCGATGATCAGATCGCCGACACGCATGGTGTTGCTGGCGTTGTTGAAATAGCCAGCGCCGGTGACGGCGGAATCGATGGTCTTGTAATGCCACAATGTAAAATTGTTGGCGTATGCCAAGACGCTAAGGTCGGATAATATTAAAGCCATGGTTTATTCTCCTTCACTGTTAATCCGGCGTTTCGTCGCATTCGATGACGACAACACCCGCTGCATCGATCAGCGCGGCGCCCTGGCTCATCATATTGTTGACGAAGTGCGCGGCGCGGTCGCCATGCCAGCTGATATCCGTCTGGACATCGGAACCGGAGGCATGACCAACAGCGGTTTTGTGGAAGAAGAAACATTTACGGATGTCTGAGGCCACCGGCAGACCCGAATGCGGGATCCAGATGGTGCCAAGCCACTGTTTCGCCTGCGTCGCCGCCGTGTAGGGCAGATTCGCCGCACCGACATAATCGGCGTTCGAAAATTCCGGCAGGGACAAAAGGTTCGTCCACTGTTTCCAGCCGACAACGGCAAAACGCTGTCCGTCATCCGGCACATCGTTGGCGCCGAAAATTTCGAACGCTTCCATGACCTTGTTTTTGGTCAGGCCCGTGTTCGCCTCGGCCACCACATGGGTGGCGGCTGTAGCCAGCGCGTTGATGATGAGTTCATCTGTTTTACGGCCTAGCGCGTTGGCGCCTGCGGAGGCAATCACCTGGCGTTCCGGAATATTGGTTTTCAGTTCGTCCAGATGGTCGACCCAGTCACCGGCGTAAAAATCCTGCAGCGTGGCTTCGACGTTGCTGTGGTCAAGGTTCATAACAGGGACCATGCCATGCGTGGATTTCGTCGAAGCGGTGCCCTTCCCGATCTTTTGGAAGACCGTGCTGGCGCCCTTGACGTTGTTGATGGATCGCACCGTGTTCCTTAGTTTGGAACCCTGGCGCTGATAGGCCTCATGCACTTCGCGTTCGAATTGCTTGATGAAGGCCGTGTCGATAGATGTCGACATACAATCACCTCTTGTTTTGGTTAATGGGAGCGGGTTCCGGGAATCGGGTTGTCTTGGAGGCCGCGATAAAGCCGGAAATGCGCGGGCGGCGATTAGGCCGTTTTCCGCAAGAAAAAGGCCCGGATCGCGTTTCATGAAGACGCAATGCGGGCCTGACTAGGA
>CBFGQF010000051.1:0-10564 GCA_965650865.1 uncultured Alphaproteobacteria bacterium
ATGCAGCGGCAAATGGCGGTGAAATGAGCATGTATGACGCCCTGCGCATCAGTCATGGCATCACAACTATCGAACAGCAACAATTCCTTGGCGGTGCGACAGGTATGACACAAGCGCCAACGCCATATGAAGCCCAGCGCCTAGCGCAGGAAATGGGCTTTGATATGGATAAGACTTTCAAGCTTGTGGCAGACGAAAATACTACGCAGGCTGAAGTGTCTGCAAATATGCAAGCCCTGCTTCAGGGCACCTATGCCTGGGAAAACAAACAATCTCTCGCGGAAATGGGCCCGGGCAACTATGTCCAGAACTTTATGGCGGGCAACGATGCCACCCCCGCCGTTCTTGAAATGCAGGCCAGCATATCCCGCGTAACAGGCATGCATTCCGAAGGCGTAACGGATGTTTTGTTGGCAAAAGATACAACAACACCGGCGATTGAACAGGAAAAACCACAAGAGACCGTAACGGCCCAAGCACCGGAAATGGAAGCACCTACAAGCTTGCCAACCCCTGTTCTGGGCGCAAACGTCGTTCAGGGTAGCCTCTCGCCGATGTCCCTTCTTCCGCAAAGCCAGATCCAGATCACCCTTCCGGGCTTGACAGATCAGGCACCTCAATCCGTTTGCACAGACATCTTCAACAATTGCGCGGTGGGCGCACCGATGTCGACGCCGCAAATAGATCTTGGCATTCCATCCCTCGGCAGCAATCTGGACAGCATCAAGGATCCAGGCATAAGCGTCTGGAAGCCGTTTTAATCCAGCCTACACATTAAACCGGAATAAAATGATATCCCCGTCCTGAACGATGTATTCCTTGCCTTCGGACCTATATTTGCCCGCCTCTTTCACGGCCTGCTCGCTTTTGAGCGCAACATAATCTTCATAAGACATCACTTCGGCGCGGATGAACCCCTTTTCGAAATCGGTGTGGATCGCGCCCGCGGCCTCCGGCCCCTTCGCGCCCTTGCGAATAGTCCATGCGCGCGCCTCTTTCGGGCCGACGGTGAAATAGGTTTGCAGGCCGAGAAGATCGTAACCCGCGCGGATGATTTTGTTCAGGCCGGGCTCTTCCAGACCGATGGTTTCAAAAAATTCGTCTTTTTCTTCCTGCGTCTCAAGCTGGGCAATCTCGGCCTCGATCGCGGCAGAAATCACAACCGCGCCGGCGCCTTGCGCCTTGGCCATTTCTTCCACCTTCTTCGTCCATTCGTTGCCGGTGCTGGCGTCTTCTTCGTTCACGTTACAGACATAAAGGATTGGCTTGCTGGTCAAAAGCTGTGCCATTTTCATGATGCGCTGTTCTTCCGGCGTTGACGGAACAACGGAACGCGCGGGCTTGCCATCTTCCAAGGCGGCCTTCACCTTGGACAGAAACTCGAACGCGGCCTTGGCGTCCTTGTCGTTCCCCTTCGCGCGTTTGGCGAGGTTGTCGACTTGTTTGGTCAGGGATTCAAGGTCGGCCAGCATCAATTCGGTATCTATGATCTCGGCATCGCGGATCGGATCAACTGATCCTTCCACATGCGTGATATCGCCGTTTTCAAAACAGCGCACGACATGCATGATGGCGTCTGTTTCGCGGATATTGGCAAGAAACTGGTTGCCAAGCCCCTCGCCTTTGCTAGCGCCCTTCACAAGGCCCGCGATATCGACGAATTCCAGCTGTGTGCGTATGATCTTCTGGCTCTTGCCAATCTCGGCGATGATATCAAGACGCTCATCCGGCACTTCGACGAGAGCGGTGTTCGGCTCGATTGTACAGAACGGATAATTCGCCGCCTGCGCCGCCTGTGTTCCCGAAAGCGCATTCGAAAGAGTCGACTTACCAACGTTTGGAAGACCCACAATCCCGCATTTAATACCCATTTTTACCCCTCATAAGCATTGTCCAAACATGCAACCAATAGTGATCATAGTCAAAAACAAAAGAGGAATTAAAAATACATGCAATCCGAAAAAAATAATTACTTTTCGAATTCTATCCTCTTTTGCTTCAGAAGTGTTTATCAAAATAATAAAACTGGGCAAAAAGCAAAATAGATACGTCACACCATGCCATAAATAATCAGGAAAGTATGTTATGGGATAGATCCTATTAATCACTAACCAAGATATAAAAAACCAAAGCACATACAGTACAAAGGGTAGGGTTAGAGCTAAAAGCCAAAATATTATTTGTCTGTAATTTTTCTCCATAGCATTCATTTCGCGTGCGGGAAGTCCGCCGCCACTTTTGTCATGTAATCCTCCGGCTTCGCTTCCAATAGCGATGGTGTGTTTTTGGAAACAGCGCGCAGCCAATCGGGAAGCCATTTCTGCTCTTCCTTCGAAAAATCGCCGAGCACATATCCTGTGACGCGGTCGCGGTCACCGGGATGGCCGATACCCATACGCACGCGCCAGTAATCCTGTGAATTCAAATGCGCATCCATAGATTTAAGACCATTATGGCCCGCCGCGCCGCCGCCCTTTTTCACACGCAGCTTGCCGGGCGCGAGGTCGAGTTCGTCATGAAAGGCGATGATACGGTTCGGCGTCACCTTATAAAATCTTGCAACCTGCCCCACGCATTTGCCGCTTTCATTCATATAGGTTTGGGGTTTGACAAGGACGACTTTCTCGCCGTCGATGCGGCCTTCGGATAACTCGCCCTGAAATTTTTTGCTGAACGCCGGAAAGCCATATTCGTTCGCGATTTCATCAATCGCGAGAAAGCCGATATTGTGACGGTTATTTTGATATTGCGCGCCCGGATTGCCAAGGCCGACCAAAACCCACATGGGACAGAATTCTTCTCTGGACGGTTTCAAAAAAGAAAGGAGGCGGGAAAGCATGGTATTCATACTCCCCGCCTCCTTCGTTTATTCGTTTACTCGGCTTTCGGCGCTTCTGCGGCAGCAGCGGCGGTTTCGCCTTCAGCGGCCGGCGCGTCTTCCTCGATCAATGCGCGCGGCGCAGCGATTGTCGCGATTGTGAAATCACGGCCTTCGATGGCTGGCCTCGCGCCTTTGGGAAGCTTCACGGCGCTGATCTTGATGGCATCGCCGATGTTGAACGGTGTCAGGTCGACTTCGATCTGTTCCGGAATATCGGTTGCAAGGCAGATGATCTCGACATCGTGACGAACGACGTTCAGAACGCCTTTGCGTTTCATGCCCGGGCTTTCTTCATGGCCCGTGAAATGCACAGGAACATTGACTTTCAGCGTTGTTTTCGGAGAAACGCGCAGGAAGTCAACGTGCAGGACATTGTCCGTGACCGGATGGATCTGAAGATCGCGGACGAGAACGAGCTGTTTTTGTCCGTCAACGTTAAGATCGCACAGATTCGTGAACATGTGGCCCTTGTGATATTCCAGCGTGATTTCCTTCACAGGCAATTCGATGGATACGGCTTCTTTGTTGTCACCATAGATGACGCCGGGGATCTTGTTTTCGCGGCGGAGCTCACGGGCGACCCCTTTACCTGCCCGTTCCCGTTTTGCCGCTGACAGTGCATAGTGCTTTGTCATGGTTTGGTTTCCTTTTCGTTTCAAAAGTTTAGGCTGACCTCCAGGGGTGTCAGTCCTTTGGGCGGAATAAATAGGAATTCGGGCACAAACGCAAGGAATTTCTTGGGATTTCGGGCAGGATCAGACCGGAACCAGATGAAGATTTACCCCTGCCTGAAGGCTGGATTGTATGACATCCCGGACGTTCAAGGCCATATTTCCGGTCAAATGGTCCAGAAAAATCCTCGTTTCCCGCTCCAAACCATCATAAACAGCCACAGTCGAAGGGGGAATTTCCGGGTCCAGGGAGATGTTCCGGCGGCCTTCCGCAACAATCCCTTCAACATCCATCAGACTGGCCATCGCCCAGCCCTGAATGACACTAGAACCAAAATTAAGAGACAGCCGCCCTTTTTCGGCCACCACACAGCTGCGGCTATTCGGTGGCAACGATGTTGCGCTGGTACGATATCCGCCGAGATGCGGGTCATTAATTTCTGAAAAATCAAAGAGATAACCACGCGCCATCGCGGTCAGAGCCGGCTCTGGCATCATGTGGTAGGATTTGTAGGGCACAAAATCGTAATCGCGCAAAATCGGCTCCCCCGGCCACACAGAAAAACGCATCTCTTAAGAACTACGCCCGATTGGCGAGTTCATCAACAGGCAATTCGTTCACGGCGAAACAATGGCTCTTTGCGGAAAAAGCCGGGTCACATTCGATGCTTCAACCATGGGAACGCCGATGTTTTGTTGATTCTGGACAACAGGATGAATGATAGAACTTAGCTCATTGAAGCTATAATCGGTCACTGTCTTAATGCCAATTGCATAGAGGGCCTGCTCACCGAACATCTGGCCGACTGGCATCTGCCGTTTCCGCCCCTCTTGAACAATTTCCCACATGCGCGGCAGATAGAAACGATCAACGAACACAAGATTCTTTTCCTGCCGGAAATCGGCCGTGTAAACCTGATTGATAACAATACCTTTCTGCGTTGCCGTGGTATTCCGGCCTATGACCAAATCCTCATCCCACACGGAACGCACAAGGGCGGCCTTAATGAAGGTGGCAGAGAGGCTGAGTTCCTCCATCAAATCTTTTGGCTCCATGTCCGAAGGACGGGCGGAACCACTTTTATCAAAAAGCTGCAACACAATCATACACAAGCCCCCATACAAAGGCGGTTAGACAAACTCTTTTGGTCTTAACTAAACAGAGCCGAAATAGAACGCTCCTCTGTAATACGCTTGATCGCCTCACCCATCAGCGGCGCAATCGAAAGCTGTTGGATGTTTGGCGACAGGCGCACGGCTTCCGGCGCGCAGATCGAATCCGTGATCACCAGTTTTTCGATCGGGCTGGAGGCCACACGGGCGACCGCGCCGCCGCTCAGGACGCCATGCACGATATAGGCATGAATGGATTTCGCGCCTTGGTCTTTCAGGGCAACGGCTGCGTTGCAGAGCGTTCCGGCGGAATCGACGATATCGTCAATCATGATGCAGTGCTTGCCTTCGACTTCGCCGATGATGTTCATCACTTCGGACACGCCTGCTTTTTCACGGCGTTTATCGATGATGGCAAGGTCTGTGTTCAGTTTCTTCGCCATCGCGCGGGCGCGGACAACGCCGCCAACGTCCGGCGATACGAACACGGTGTTTTCGGGAGAGAAGTTTTCCTGCATATGCGGCACAAAGACCGGCGCGACATGAAGGTTGTCAGTTGGAATATCAAAGAAACCCTGAATCTGGCCCGCGTGCAGTTCAAGGGTCAGGACGCGGTCGGCTCCGGCGGCGGTGATCATGTTGGCGACCAATTTGGCTGTGATAGGCGTACGGCCACCCGTCTTGCGGTCTTGGCGGGCATATCCGAAATAGGGGATCACAGCCGTAATGCGGCGGGCCGATCCACGGCGCAGCGCATCGATCGTGACCAGCAATTCCATGAGGTTATCGTTGGCGGGATAGGATGTGGATTGCAGGATGAACACATCCTCGCCACGGACATTGTCCATAATCTCAACGAACACTTCCATATCGGAAAAGCGGCGGATACCGGCCTTGGCGAGGGGAACGTTCAAATATTCGGAAACGGCTTCGGCCAGGGGGCGGTTGGAATTACCGGCGATAAGGATCATGTTTTGGTCCGTTTTTTGTGTGGCTTATATGAGCGGACTATAGGGAAACCGGCGGGGGAAAATCAACCTGATTCTAGGGCTTAATCACAATCGCCGAAATCTGGCGGCCATAGTCCGGTTCTTTCCGGTGCGTGGCGCGGCGGTAGCTGAAAAATGACCCCTCGTCCGAATAGGTATCAAGGCCCATAAGACTGACCCGCCTGACCCCGGCGAGGGCTAGGCGCATGGCGATATAGCCCGCCATATCGAACATCAAATGCCCCTCTTTGCGCGATCCCATGAAGAATTTTTCCGCCTCTTCATGGCCGATCAGGAAGGGCCGCGCGAAACCCTCCTGCACTTCGTACGATTGCTGCGCGATACAGGGGCCGACACAGGCGGAAATCGTTTCTTGCTGCGCCCCAATCTCAAGCATTCTGCCGATTGTCGCTTCCAGCACGCCTTTGAGGGCCCCGCCCCATCCTGCATGGGTTGCCGCAACAATGGATGCACCATTTGGCTTTTGGGCAGTGAAAAGCACGGGGCCGCAATCGGCCGTCAGCGCCCCCAGTATAATCCCCTGCCTGTCGGTGACGAGGGCATCGGCGGAGGGTGCATCGGATGCCCTCGGGAACGGCGCATCGACATAAAGACAATCGGCGGAATGGCACTGCGTCAGGGTCACGACCGGATCATCAGGGCGCCCCAGAGCGCGGGCCACGATGGCGCGGTTTTGGTTAATCGCTTCTAATGAATCATGTGACCCGAAACTGCAATTCAGGCTTTCGTAGATCCCCTCGCTCACACCGCCCGTGCGTCCGAAAAAACCATAGGCGATTTTATCGCCACAGCTTTTATCAAAGGATGGATCGCGAAATATTTTCATGAAAAGCCTGCCAGTCCGATTTTGTCATCATGGCATAGGGCAATGACCTTGAACAAGGTGCCCATCTGGTCAGGATGGGTCAGGCGATGAAGCGCGGCATCAATCGCGGCGGCCTGCTCTGCGCTTGCCCGCGCCTTCAAAGCTTGCGCCCGAATACCGATACCCAGCGTTTCCAAAAACTGTTTCTGGGTAACAATCGGGCTGGCAAAAACACCCTCTTCCCGCCCGATACGCCCCACATTTTCAAAATCGACATGCGCGGTCAGGTCGCATTCACCGGGGTTTTCGAGCGGGCTTTCGAAACGGTGCGCTTGAACAGCCTGAAACGTATCCCCAACGGCTGTTTGCGCATGACCGTAATCAATAAAAAGCACTGCACCTTTTTTTATTTTCAGGATATTTGAAAGATTCTTCAAGTAATGGTTTATAATGGGCGAAACCTCAAAAACCTCCGCACTCTTTTGATTCAAAATATGAGAAGGCACATGGGCGAGCAGACTCTCACCTGAGGGCTTTTGAGCGAAACACAAAGTATCGTTATCGGAGAGACCAACGACGATCTCCTGCCAGCCGCGATCCCATCTCAATTGACGTATCGGCAACGCGTCGAGAAATTCATTGCCGATTAAAATGACCGGCATATCCGTTGGCAGCTCATCCAAACCCGATACCCAGATCGGCGCGTAGCGAATAAGCCGTTGCGCCTGCGCCGCCTTGAGGATCGGCGACATCTCCATCAGATAGAGACGTATCGAATTGTGAAAACCTGTGACCCGCTCCGTGGCGCGAAGTGCATCCTGCATCAACGTGCCCCTGCCTGGCCCGCATTCGACAAGGGCAAAGGGATCCGGGCGCCCCATCTTGTCCCACGTATCGGCAATCCATGCGCCGATCAGCTCGCCAAACATCTGTGATATTTCGGGCGATGTGGTGAAGTCGCCATCCGCGCCCAGCGGGTCGCGGGTCATGTAATAGCCGTGCTCTGGATGACCAAGGCACAGCCCCATATATTCGCCAAGGTCCATGGGGCCGAGCTGGCGAATACGGGATGCGATCAGGTCATGCAGCTTGCTGGACATGGCCTTTTTTCAGGGCGCGGATCACAAAGGCCGAACCGATCAGGATCATCGGGATGCAGAGCAGTTGCCCCATCGTCATCTGCCCGACGACAAAGCCGAGATACCAGTCCGGTTCGCGGAAATTTTCAACGAACATGCGCGCCGCGCCGTATCCGATCAGGAACGTGCCGCCGATAATGCCGGGCCGCTCCCGCACCCATTTTTTGTGCGCAAGAATGGACAGGATAATAAACAGCAAAAGACCTTCCAGCGCGGCCTCGTAAAGCTGGCTCGGGTGGCGCGGCTCCTCGCCGCCGCCCGGAAATACCATGCCCCACGAAACGTCGGTGGCGCGGCCATACAGCTCACCATTGATAAAGTTGGCGATGCGGCCAAAGAACAATCCGATGGTGCAGCAAAGCGCCGCAATATCACCAAGCCGGAACATGTCGAACTTCTTGACGATGGAATAAATAATCAGCGCGAGAATTACACCCGCCGCGCCGCCGTGGAACGACATCCCGCCATTCCAAAGCTGGAAAATTTCAGCTGGATGCGACAGGAAATAGGCAGGCTGATAAAACAGCACATAACCCAGCCGCCCGCCAAGGATAACCCCCAGCACCGCGTAGGCGATGAAATCATCGATATCGTCCTTGTTCGGCCTCTGCGGCGCGTCTTTCGCCACGATATAACGGGCATAGGCCCAGCCGAGGAGAATGCCAGCCAGATACGCCAGCGCGTACCAGCGGATTTGAACAGGGCCCAGCGCAATCGCCACCGGGTCTATCTGCGGAAATGTCAGTGCCATGGGCGGGACTATAGGGGCTAAATCCCCCTTTGTCATCCTGAAGGAGCATCGCGACTGAAGGATCTCAAGAGATTCCTCGCTGCGCTCAGAATGACATCAGGATAATTACCGATACGGATCGCTCTTCGACAAATAATCACGAACATAGGCGCCGATCCCGTCTTCCAGTTCCGTAAATGGCTTCGTGTAGCCTGCCGCGCGAAGTTTTGCCATATCGGCCTGCGTATAATACTGGTATTTATCGCGCAGCGTCACGGGCATGTCGGAGTAGCTGATTTTGGGGGCCACATTGTTTGCCTTGAATGTCGCCTCGGCCAAGTCCTTGAAGCTTCGCGCCTTACCCGTGCCGACGTTGAACAGGCCGGACACTTCGGGATGGTCATAGAGCCAGAGCATGACATCGACGCAATCGCCGACCCAGACAAAATCACGAAGCTGCCCACCATCCTCGTAATCCGGATGGTGGGACTTGAACAGGCGGGCGGACGCCCCCGCCGCCACTTGCGGGTGGAGCTTGCACACAACGCTCATCTGCTCGCCCTTGTGATATTCATTGGGTCCATAAACATTGAAGAATTTGAGACCCGCCCATTGCGTCGGCGTTGGTTCAGACTGCGTCTCGACGATCCTCGCCACGCGGCGGTCGAACACATGCTTGGACCAGCCATAGGGGTTCAGCGGTTGCAGATGCCTCAGCCCTTCGATGCTCTGGTCATCTTTGAAGCCGTGATGACCGTCGCCATAGGTCGCGGCGGAGGATGCATAGACAAGGCGTTTCTTGTTCCGCCAGCACCATTTCCAGATACGGCGCGAGAGGACGAAATTCATGTCTATGATCAGATCGACGTCTTTTTCGGTGGTCGATGAAATCGCCCCCATGTGAAAGACCATTTCAATCTGGTCCACATGATTGTCGAGATAGTCAAACAAACGTTCGGGATGCACGACATCGCGGATTTCCCGCTTGGCGATATTGCGCCATTTGTCATCGCTGCCGAGAACATCGCAGATGACGATGTCGGATACGCCATGCGCCTCCAGCCCCGCCACCAGATTGGACCCGATAAAGCCTGCGCCGCCTGTTACGATGATCATGACTAACCCCTTTTGTTACCTCAATATTTTACGGCTAAAATCCTTAAAAAACCACCCTCTTTTTCGGCCTGATGCCCCTCTGAAGCGGCGCACAAAATTGGCGGTGGATAGAATCCGGACATGCTCAAACCCGCGTTGCGCGGCCATTTTTCGGGTGTTAGAAACAGCCCTCTAGCGTTTTAAGAGAATCGCCGATGAAAAAACCCGACACGCAAATTTTCGATGATCTTGCCCGCATGGCCGGCGGCGCAATGAACGTGTTTTCGGGCCTGCGTGAACAGATTTTGGCCGATGTCAAAGCCCGGGTGGAAGAAGCGGCGGCACATATGGACCTTGTCCCGCGGGATGATTTCGATCGCCTGCAAATGCAGGTCGATGCGTTGCAGAAGAAGGTTGACGCGTTATCCGGCGGTAAGAAAGAGCCTGCTGTAAAAAAATCCACGCCGAAGAAACCGGCGGCAAAAAAGACGGCAAAAAAAACGGGAAAGAAATAGAGCATGAGCAATTTGAGCGAACCCGAAGAAATGTTCGATGATGTCAGCAACCCGCTTGATAGCGTCGAAGAAATTCTTTATGCGAATGACTGGACGTTTGACCGTTTGACTGATGATGAACTGAATGTCCAGATCACCGGCAAGATGGGTGAATACAGATTGTTTTTTCAGTGGCAGGAAGAATATAGCGCGATGCAGTTCCGCTGTGAATTCGACCTCGATGTAAAGTCCGAAGCCACCGAAACCGCAGCGCGTACCATGACCTCTATCAACGCTGGTCTTTGGCTCGGCCATTTCGATTTCCGCCCGGGCACTGCCACGCCGTGTTTCCGTCACACCACCCTTTTCCGCGGCCTGACACAATCGTCCGGCGCAGACCATATCGAAGATCTGGTCGATATCGCGCTGGCGGAGTGTGAGCGTTACTATCCCGTTTTTGATATTTACTCCCGCGGCATCCCTGAAAGCGGCGCCGATATCAGCCTGGCCCTGATGCAGGTCGCCGGAGAATCATGACCCCGAAGGCCCCTGTAAATCCGATGTCCGTGGCCATCGCCGGCTACGGCAAAATGGGAGAATCAATGGCAAAGGCATGGGTCACTTCA
>CBFGQF010000052.1:0-10346 GCA_965650865.1 uncultured Alphaproteobacteria bacterium
ATCCGAGGTTCGATCCGGAAAGTCCCTTGTTCGATCCAGATGCCGATGAGCCTACAGAGGCGCAAGTTATTCCAACTCCGCGCATCGTTCCTGCTTCTGCATTTGCAAACGACCATAGCTTTGACATCAAAAATGGTGTGTCGCCAACCGCGGAAATTGTTCTTCAGCCCGGTGATGTCGTTTATGCTGAGCGCGGATCGCTTCTATCCATGGATAGCGGAATCGAGATGACGTTGGTGCGCGTGAAGAATGCGGGCAGTTTGTTTTCCGGGGAATCCCTGTTGCAGGCGGCCTTTACCAACGAAACGACGCGCCCGCAAAAACTGATCATCACACCTAAAACGCAAGGCGAGATCGTGGAAATCGACATGTCGGTGGAAGAGCGCATCCTGTGTAACAACGGCGCGTTCTTCGCATCCTATAACAGTGTGGATATCAACTTTCTTAACCTCCGCGACAAAAGTCTTCGCACTTTTTCGGGCATGGGCCGTGGCGTGCAGGAGATCATTCAAGGCGAGGGCGAACCTGCGCGGGTTTTGCTGACATCATCCGGACAGGTGCATGAACGGGATCTGGGGCAGGGGGAAACCGTCAGTGTGCAGGGGGATGCCGTTCTGGCCTTGAGCCAGTCGGTCAAGGTCAGGCTGCGGGAGTTGAAAGGCGGGGCAAACCGCATCTTCGGGGGCGAGGGCAAGTTCCTGTTGAATATAGAAGGTCCGGGAAAAGTGTGGATGTCAACCAAGGCGGAGCCGCAAGAGGAAAAAGAAGGGTCGGGCATCTTTGGCATGATCCGCCAGTTGCTGCCCGGCGGATAAAATTATGCGTTGACATAATGTTGCGCAATTTGATAAAAGCCGCGTATATAAGCGGGGGCGCATGTTTTTATACCAGTTTGAAATACCACAGAGGCTGACGACCGACTTTTTCGCCGTCCGTGGCAGGGATAATGCCTATTATGCCGAGCGCATGGTCGCGATCCGTAAACCGAAAAATCAGGCGGGCGAAGAAGACAAATATTGTCTGCGCAAGGGCGCAAAGTCTAAAGACCTGCTAGCTATAAAACTTTCGCTGGCGCACCCTTTTTCCTCGTTTCATGACCTTCGTGATAGGTTTAACGATTACAGCGATTATAAATTGTCTCTGCGTGAAGCCTATGAGGCGCTGAAGACATATGAAACGGATCATGCCCGTTTTCTTCGTCCCTTTGGCCGTCCACGCGATGCCACCCATATTTCCGGTTTCCCGCTTGTCATGCTGAGGCGTTGATCTGCCTTCGTTCCCGCATTGTGGATAAAATGTGAACAGAATAAGGTATTGTTATGCGGGGCCTTGCAAGCGGCTTTGAGCGGTAATACAAAGGTCTGAACGGAACCGAATCGGGTTTTCCGGCGTAGTCATTCAAACAACGAAATTCTTTATTCCATAGGAGTCACCAGATGCTCACCCGCTTGCTCACAATCGCCCTTCTGACCGTATCGGTCGCTGCCTGTTCTTCCACGAAGGACGAAGCCGCCGGTGAAGCCGTAACCGTTGGTGAACGCGCCGATGGCGGCCCGCTTGATGGTACCGGTGTTTATGGCGCCGATGGTTCCTCTGTTTCTGGCACAGCGATCCCTGGTTCCCAAGAAGACCTCGCCGCCAATGTCGGTGACCGCGTCTTCTTTGCTTATGACAGCTATGACCTCGCCCCCGAAGCCCGCGACACGCTGAACCGTCAGGCCGAGTGGCTGAACCGTTATCCGAATGTGAACATCACAATTGAAGGTCATGCTGACGAGCGCGGGACACGCGAATATAACCTTGCTCTCGGAGACCGCCGTGCAAACTCGGTCAAGAACTACCTGGTTTCCATGGGTGTTTCCGCATCCCGTCTGAACACGATCAGCTATGGTAAGGAACAGCCTGCCGTTATCGGTTCCGATGCAGCAAGCTGGGCACAAAACCGCCGCGGCGTAACACGCGTTCAGTAAGGTTGCTGAACCGGTATGATCCGTTCCTTGAAAGTTAAGGCACAGGCACAAAGGATGTTTCCTTTGTGCCTGTGTTCCATTTTTGCGCTGGGTTTTTTTACTATGCCTTCGTTCGCGCAATCCGGTGATGTGCAAAACCGTCTTTCGCGTCTTGAGAACGAAATCCAGACTTTGAACCGCGCTGTCTATAAGGGTGAGGCTCCGCCACCGGGGTCCGTTACGATGACTACGCAATCCATGGACCCGTTTCTGGACCGCCTGCAACGGATTGAAAACGATGTGCGCGATTTGACCGGCAAGGTCGAGCAGCAATCTTATGATAATCAGCAATTGCAGATGAAGCTTGATGCGCTGGAGCAAGATGCCCGCATGCGTCTTGATGCGATTGAAAAACAATTGCGTGAGGCGCCTCCCGCCTCCGTCCCGCAGGCCGGCACAGTGCCTCAGCAGCCACAAAGCGAGTTTCCAGTGATTGTTGGTGATGGAACCAATCCGCCGCCACCTGACGTTCCCGTCAATCCCGCCGTTGATGTCACAGGTGCTGAAACAGGTGCCGCCGCAACTGATGCTGCGGCCGTTTATGAGCAGGGGTTTGGTGAGATCAAGCGTCAGGAATATGACGCCGCCGAAAAAACTTTTTCCGCCTTCATGAAACAGCATCCCGATCATGCGCTGGCGCCGAATGCATTGTACTGGCTCGGCGAGACGCACTATGTGCGAGGCCAGTTCGATAAGGCTGCGCGCGTGTTTGCCGAAGCTTATCAGAAATTCCCGAATGGCCCCAAGGGCGCGGATAATCTTCTGAAGCTGGGCATGAGTCTTGCGGGCGCGGGTAAAAAATCCGATGCCTGCATCGCGCTCGGCGAACTCAAACGCAAATATCCGAACGGCCCTGCGCCCGTACTGACCAAAGGTGATCAGGAAATGCAAGCACTTGGGTGTTCCTGACGAGTATTTTCAGGGGGGAACTATATGAAGGCCAATCGTAAGTCTGGAAATATATTGTTCCTGATCCTCATTACCGTTGCGTTGTTCGCGGGACTGTCTTATGTCGTGACGCAATCGACCAGATCCGGTGCCGGTGTTTCCACGGAAAAGGCAGCGCTTTGCGCCGCAGAGGTGTTGAATCTGACATCATCTCTGAGGGCCCATGCCCAGCGCCTGATGGCACAGGGGTGCGAAGCAAATCAACTGGAGTTTCATACAACTATCTTTACAAGAAACAACGGGGCTATATTGTCCACGCCCAATCCCAATACGCCAGCGGATGGCCGGTGTAATATCTGGGACGGAAAATATGGCATTCCCGCCCGTCCCATCTCGAAGGACTGTGTTCTTGCCAACCCGGGAGCCGCCACTAACTGGGTGCCGGGCCATATGAAAGGGGAACTGGCAAACCATGTTGGTGTCGGTACCGATGCGAATGATATCAGGTTGAATATCAGCGACCTGACCAGAGATGTCTGCCTGTTTCTTATAAAGAAGCTGGGCATTCCTCTTGATGATATACCAACGGCCGATTCCGGAACAGGAAGCGGGACATGGAGGGTCGATGAAAATCTCGTGCTCTTACCCTTTGGCGATGAGGTGCCGGAACTGGCCGGAAGAAATGAAATGCCCATAAGCTCACCATCGCAGGGGACGGGGCGTTGCAGCTTTATGGCAGTTCTTATTCCAAAATAAAAATCACTATGTCAAGACCGCGGCTGGCAAAAACCCGCCCGTCTGATTATAATCCCTCCATGCCGTTAACAGACCAAGATTTTTCACAATTACTGGACGGGATCGACCCGCATGGCGCGATAACGGTTGCCGTATCCGGCGGGCCGGATTCCATGGCGCTGTGCTGGATGCTCTCCCAATGGGCGGCGGCGCGCGGTATTGCGGTTCATGCCATCACGGTCGACCACGGCCTGCGCCCCGAAGCCGCGCAGGAGGCGATGGATGTGGGCGTCAGCATCGCAGGTTGGCCCGCCGTCAAACACGTTATTTTGCGCTGGGAGGGGGACAAGCCGCAAACCCGCATATTGGAAGAGGCGCGCGCCGCGCGGTATGATTTAATCAGAGATTACATGCAAAAAAATGGCATTCGCCATCTTTTCACGGCGCATCATCAGGACGATCAGGCCGAAACGTTCCTGATCCGTCTTGCGAAGGGAAGCGGGTTAGACGGGCTTTCCGGTATGCAAAGATTACAGGAATTACAGGACGGGATCATCCTGTGCCGGCCGCTTTTGGGATCGCCAAAGGCCGATCTGGTGGCGCTGTGCATGGAAAAGGGCATTCCCTTTGCGCTGGATCCCACCAACGAAAACGGAAAATATTTGCGCCCGCGCCTGCGCGGTTCCTGGACCGTACTGGAAGAGGAGGGGCTGACATCAAAACGGTTGTCTGTCACGGCGGCACGCCTTGCCCGCGCGCGCAAGGCACTTGAAAGCACGGCAAGCGATCTTGGCAGCCGGACCCGCGAATGGAAGGATACGCACAATCACCGCTATAACTGGAGCGCACTGCGCACCGCGCCGGAAGAATTGATCCTGCGTGTTTTGCTGGCTGCGGTGGACGAACTTCATCCATCCGATGATTACGGTCCGCGCATGGAGAAGATGGAAACGCTGTTATCGCGCTTGCTGCATGAAAAGTCGTTCAAGAGCGCAACGCTCGGTGGGTGTATTTTCGCGCTATCCGCCAAAGGTGATATGATTACGATTACAAGGGAAAAGGCGTAATGCGTTTTATGGTTTTTGTTTTAGCGGTTTGGTTGTGCGTGCCGGGCGCGGCAAGAGCCGATGTGTTTCGCGGCTTTATCTGGGGCGTTTCGCCGGAAGATGTGCGTGCCTATGAAAAGGCCGTTTATTACGACGACCGAGACGGTTTGTCTTTTTTCGAGGATGTGGATGGAACGCGCCGGATTTACCGCTATGATTTCCGCAATGAAAAGTTGTGGCGCGTCCGCGTGAGTTATATGGAACTGCACCGCCCCTATACACATCAAATTTTGGATATTGTTGCCGATGCGCAAAACCAGCTTGAGGTAAAATACGGTAAGCCGGTGCGCGAGGGGCTGGTCTGGACCGATAACAGATATCGACGTTACGGGCAGTTATTCGACCGCGCTTTTGCCATGGGGCATGTGCGAATCGAAGCCGACTGGCAAACCAAAGATACGGCGGTGGAAATGCGCGCCTATAAGGGGGATCCGTATTATGAATTGCGATACATCATCGAAAACCGCGTGCCGGCGAATGCGGCCGAACCGACCTTTACCCCCTTTACCTTCAATCAATAGCAGGGGGTAGGCAGGGCTTACGCCTTTATTCGGCCTTGTTTCCTTTCTAATATAGGTGTAAGCGGGCTTGTTTTTTTGGACATTCGCGCTATTTGCGCCTAAGATAGCCCGCGTATTAACAAGTCGTATTTTCAAGGGAAAAAGAAGTGAACGGTTTTGGTCGCAATTTGATGTTCTGGCTCGCCATCGGTTTTATGATGGTGTTTTTATTCAATGTCTTCCAAAGCGGACAAAATAGCGGGACAACATCCGGCGGCAAAACCGAACAAATCGCCTACAGTGATTTCATGGCCGAGGCAAAGGCAGGCCGTATCTCCGATGTGACGATCAAAGGCCTTGATATGACCGGCCATTTCACATCTGGTGGCAGCGCGTTCAAAGCACGCATTCCAACAGGCGAAAATGTCGTCGACCGCCTTGAAGGCACCGGTGTCAAAATCACGGCACAGGAAGAAGACCCCGAAAAAATCTCCGCGCTTGGAATTCTGGTGTCATGGTTCCCGATGCTGCTCCTCATCGGCGTGTGGATTTTCTTTATGCGACAGATGCAGGGCAAAAGCGGTGGCGGCGCGATGGGATTTGGCAAAAGCCGGGCGCGTCTTCTTACCGAAAAGCATGGCCGCGTGACATTTGAAGATGTCGCTGGCATCGACGAAGCGAAAGTCGAGTTGCAGGAAATTGTCGAATTCCTGAAAGATCCGCAAAAATTCCAACGCCTGGGTGGGAAGATCCCGAAGGGCGCGCTGCTTGTCGGCCCTCCGGGGACCGGTAAGACATTGACGGCCCGCGCCGTGGCCGGTGAAGCGAATGTTCCGTTCTTCACCATTTCCGGTTCCGATTTCGTTGAAATGTTCGTGGGTGTTGGTGCATCCCGCGTCCGCGATATGTTCGAGCAGGCGAAAAAGAACGCGCCTTGCATCATCTTTATCGACGAGATCGATGCAGTTGGGCGTCACCGTGGCGCAGGCCTTGGCGGCGGGAATGATGAGCGCGAACAAACGCTCAACCAGCTTCTTGTTGAAATGGACGGGTTCGAGGCGACAGAAGGGGTGATCTTGATTGCCGCTACCAACCGCCCCGATGTTCTGGACCCTGCGCTGCTCCGCCCCGGTCGTTTTGACCGCCAGATCGTCGTACCTCTCCCCGATGTGAAGGGGCGTGAGAGAGTGCTCTCCGTTCATATGAAGAAAGTGCCGTTGGCGCAGAATGTTGTCACATCAACGCTCGCCCGTGGAACGCCCGGTTTTTCCGGCGCGGACCTTGCGAACCTGGTAAACGAAGCCGCACTCCTTGCGGCCCGCCGAGGCAAACGCGTTGTTGGTATGCAGGAATTCGAAGATGCCAAGGACAAGGTGATGATGGGCGCGGAGCGAAAATCCATGGTCATGACCGATCAGGAGAAAAAACTCACCGCCTATCACGAAGCCGGCCATGCCGTCGTTGCACTGCATGAGGAAGAATCAGACCCGATCCACAAGGCGACCATTATCCCTCGCGGCCGGGCGCTCGGTATGGTGATGCGCCTGCCGGAAGGCGACCGCATTTCCGTTTCGAAGGCGAAACTCAAGGCCGATCTTGCTGTTGCCATGGGCGGACGGATTGCCGAAGAGTTGATATTCGGTGCGGAGAAAGTCACGACTGGTGCATCTTCCGATATCCGCATGGCCACCGAAATGGCGCGTCGTATGGTGACCGAATGGGGCATGTCTGACAAGCTCGGTCCGATTTTGTATTCCGCCAATCAGGAAGAAGTATTTCTTGGGCATTCCGTCGCGCAGAGCAAGAATCTGTCCGATGAAACGGCGAGCATCATTGATGCCGAGATCAAACAGATCGTCCAAAACGCTTATGCCCGGGCCACGGATATCCTGACAAAATTCAACGATCAGCTTCACACCGTTGCAAAAGCGTTGCTTGAATATGAAACGTTGAGCGGAGATGAAATCAAGGGCCTGCTGCGCGGGGAGCCGATCCTGCGCGATGCGCTGGAAGACACGCTCCACAATGGTCCGCGGTCTTCTGTCCCGTCGACAGGCGGGCTTAAACCGCCCGCCAATCCAGAGGCGCAGGGCGCGTAAGCTTTATCATGTGGAAATATGGTCTTCTGATTTTTATAGGAATGATCATATCGGCCCCTGCCATCGCGCAGGAAAAAGTGTGCACCCAGATGGGGTGCACTAATGGCCTGATTCTTCGCGCGGGGCCGGACATGTTCAATGAGGAAGGCCAATATGAATTCCAGTTTTTCGCCGGCCTTAACAACCAGATCAGGGTAACCTGTCGCGGCGAATTGCCTCTCAAACCCTGTGACCAGGGGCCGAGCATGACCTGTTCGTCCAAAGGTGTGATGATCACCGAATCTGGTTGTGCCCTGCCGGAGGACCAGCATTATTTTGGCGATATTTATTTATACGGAACGCCGCGCAAGGTCATCATGGCGGTCAAGCGCAACGGCAAGACGCACATAGTCCGTACCATTCGTCCTACATACGTTTTCACGCGGCCCAACGGCCCGGGGTGCGAGCCGGAATGCGTGACGAGCAGCGTGGATTTGTCTGAAAAGGGACGAAAGGATTGAAAATCCTTGTGAAATCCCCCGTGCCAATGGTACAAATTGGCTTCTGAAGGACCATTTTCATGACACGCAAATATTTCGGCACTGACGGCATTCGCGGCACCGCGAACATTCCTCCCATGACGGCGGATATGGCGCTGCGCGTGGCCATGGCGACCGCGCACATCCTGCGCGCCGCGCAAAAAGGCGGGGCGATGGACCGTGTTGTGATCGGCAAGGACCCGCGCTTGTCCGGTTACATGCTGGAACAATCCATGGCCGCCGGTTTTGTTGCCATGGGGATGGAAGTCATTCTGACAGGGCCAATGCCGACCCCCGCCATTGCCATGCTCACCCGTTCTTTACGCGCCGATGTCGGTGTGATGATTTCCGCCAGCCATAATCCCTATCAGGACAATGGCATCAAACTGTTTGGCGCGGACGGGTTCAAACTGTCCGACCAGCTGGAGCTGGAAATCGAATCCGCTTTGGAAATGGACCAGACGGAGTTGCTGCCCCCCGCAGACCAGATCGGCAAGGCGGCACGTCTTGACGATGCGCCGGGCCGGTATATCGAATTTCTGAAGAACGCGGTGCCGAAGGGCGATAGTCTGAAGGGCCTGAAAATCGTGGTCGATTGCGCCAATGGCGCCGCCTATAAAATTGCCCCGCAGATATTGTGGGAGCTAGAGGCCGACGTTATTGCGATGGGTGTTGAACCCAACGGCCGCAACATCAATCTGAAATGCGGTGCCACCGATACAGCAGCCTTGCAAAAACGCGTGGTGGAAGAGGGTGCGGATATCGGCCTTGCCCTCGATGGTGATGCCGATCGGCTGATCATCGTTGATGAACAGGGGCGCAAGGTAGATGGCGACCAGATCATGGCCCTTATGGCCCTCGATATGAAATCACGCGGTGCATTAGTTCAGAATACTGTGGTTGCGACCGTTATGTCGAACCTTGGCCTTGAACGGTTCCTGCAATCCCAAGGCGTCACGTTGGAGCGCACCTCCGTCGGTGACCGTTATGTCGTTGAAAAAATGCGAAGCAATGGTTTCAATCTTGGCGGCGAACAATCCGGCCATATCGTCATGTCCGATTATGGCACGACCGGTGATGGCTTGATGGCCGCATTGCAGGTTTTGAACATCGTTCAAAAGTCCGGTAAAAAGGCATCCGATGCTTGCACCCTGTTCACGCCCCTGCCGCAGATTTTGAAAAATGTGCGATATGCGAACGGGGCCACACCTTTGGACAACGACCGCGTTAAAGAAACGATTGCAAAGGCCGAGCAAACATTGTCCAATGATGGACGTCTTCTCATACGTAAATCCGGCACAGAGCCCCTGATCCGGGTGATGGCGGAAGGCGATGACGAAGCCAAGATCAACAAAATTGTCGGCGATATCTGCGCCGTCATAGAACAAGTGAGCAATTGATATGAGACAGGTTCGCGGGGAAGGATTCTCCGTTCGCTTCAAGCGCCGTCCCATCGCGGCGAAAAAGACGCCCGGCCCTAAGAAACATAGTGTGCCGGTTTCGATACGCCATTTGTTCGCGGAGCAGGCCGCGCCGACCTATCCGGCCATGCCCGTTCTATGTGCCCCTGCCAATCAACCGGTAGCTCCTTCAAAAGCCGAGATGTCACAGGCCCAACTCCGCCTGTGGATAGGCGCGTTCAAGGGAGACCTGCCCGCCATCCGTATGGCCGTAATGAACGGCGCCGACATCGATGCGCGCGATCATGAAGGGCGCACCGCCATCAATATCGCCAGTCAGTATGGGCAGGCGCAGGCCCTTAAAACATTGCTCGCCGCCCGCGAAATGAAACGTCTGGCCGTGCGCGGTGATTTGCCCGATACGGCTTTCTTCCGGAAGTTTAAGGGCAAAAAATCCCAATAGATCTGTGCCCATGTATGGCCGGCCCGTGATGACATTGCTGGGAAAACCCGCTATAACTTGGTCCATGAATAAATATCAGGATAATCCGGCCACGCTTCTTCCCAACGGTCTTGTCGATCTTTTGCCTCCGCAGGCCGAGGCCGAGGCGCGTACGATTGAAACCTTCATGGAGAACTTCACTTCGTTCGGATATGCCCGCGTGAAGCCGCCCCTGGTTGAGTTTGAAGAAAGTCTTCTGGGGCCAGGGCCGGGGCAGGCACTCGCCCGTAAAACCTTCCGTATGATGGACCCCGTATCGCAACGAATGATGGGCATACGCGCCGATGTCACAGCGCAGATTGCAAGGATTTCAAGTTCACGCCTCGCAAGGGAAGATCGCCCTTTACGTCTTTCCTATGCCGCCGATGTTTTGCGCGTGAATGGTACGCAGCTTCGTCCCGAACGCCAGTTTTGTCAGGTGGGATGCGAGTTGATCGGCGAAGATTCCATTGATGCCGATATCGAGATGACATTGATGGCGCTGAACGCTCTTTCGGCTGTAGGTATCCGGCGTCTCTCCATTGACCTGACTGTACCAACCCTCATCGACAATATTTATAATGAGATGTCGACGTCCGTCGAAGAAAAG
>CBFGQF010000053.1:0-10281 GCA_965650865.1 uncultured Alphaproteobacteria bacterium
GTTCACAAAACGCAGCGAAAGCGAATATGACCCGTTCGGTGCCGCGCACTCTTCCACCTCCATCTCCGCAGGTCTTGGCATGGCCGCTGCGCGTGACTTGGCAGGTGGCAACAACCATGTCATCGCGGTGATTGGTGATGGCTCTATCTCTGCCGGCATGGCCTATGAGGCGATGAACAATGCCGGCGCGCTCAAAAGCAAGATGATCGTCATTCTCAATGACAACAACATGTCGATCGCCCCGCCCGTCGGCGCGATGAGCGAACACCTTACGAACCTTGTTTCCAGCAAACCGTATTTAAGCGCGCGCGATGCCGCCAAGAAACTGGCGAACCTGCTGCCGACACCGATCAAGAACGCCGCCAAGCGCGCGGAGGAAACAGCGCGCGCAGCCTTGGGCGGCGGGACTCTCTTCGAAGAGCTTGGCTTTTATTATATCGGCCCTGTCGATGGCCATGATCTCGACCACCTCGTCCCCCTTCTCAAAAACATCCGCGACAATCATCCGGACGGCCCTGTTTTGATCCATGCGATCACGAAAAAGGGCAAAGGATATGCGCCAGCGGAAAGCAGCGCCGACAAAATGCATGGCGTCACGAAATTCGACGTCGTGACAGGCGATCAATACAAGGCGAAATCGAACGCGCCCTCCTACACCAAAGTTTTCGCGCAAAGCCTGATTGCCGAAGCACGGGCGGATGATAAAATCGTCGCCATCACGGCGGCGATGCCATCCGGCACAGGGCTGGATCTCTTCGGTTACGAATTCCCGGACCGTACCTATGATGTCGGGATTGCCGAACAACATGGCGTGACTTTTGCCGCCGGTATGGCGACAGAAGGATACAAACCGTTCGTGGCCATCTATTCCACTTTCCTGCAACGCGCTTATGACCAGATCGTGCACGATGTGTCTTTGCAAAATCTTCCCGTTCGCTTTGCGCTGGACCGCGCCGGTCTGGTCGGTGCGGACGGTGCGACCCATGCGGGATCGTTCGATATCGCCTATCTCGGCTGTCTGCCTAACATGGTGTTGATGGCGCCAAGCGATGAGGCCGAATTGATGCATATGGTGTCAACCGCGGCGGCCTATGATGAAGGCCCTATCGCCTTCCGTTATCCGCGTGGCGAAGGCGTTGGCATTGATCTGCCGGAACGTGGCAGCATGCTTGAAATTGGCAAAGGCCGCATCGTGCGTGAAGGCACCGATGTCGCCATTCTATCATACGGTACAAGGTTGCAGGAATGCTTGATGGCCGCCGATATACTGGAGCAAAAGACTATCAGCATCACAGTCGCCGATGCGCGGTTTGCCAAACCGCTGGATGAAGATTTGATCCGCCGCCTCGCGCAAAACCACCGCATGATCCTGACGATCGAAGAAGGTTCTGTCGGTGGCTTTGGTTCATATGTGATGCATGCCCTGAGCCATCAGGGATTGCTGGATTCGGGCAAACTAAAAGTCCGCGCCCTGCATCTGCCCGACCTGTATCAGGACCATAATGCGCCGGACAAACAATATGAAGAGGCCGGATTGCGCGCAAAACATATTGCGCAAACCATCCTGTCCGCCTAGCATACACGCGATATGACCCCACAGCGCCCCACCATCGTTTTGTTCGACATGGATGGCACCACCGTGCGCCACATCAATCCGCGCGTTCTGGGCCTTCTGGAACGGATCGACGATGCGATGTTCAAGATGAGCCTTTGGTTCAATCGCAAAAAGCCAGCGCCTGATTTTACCGCCGATCTTGAAAAAAAGCCGCGCCTCCTCGTCCACCGCGCCCTTCATAAATTCCGCCGCAAACCGATCGATCAGATCGTCCAGCCATGCCCCGGCATTTACACCGTTCTTGGATTGCTGGATGAAGCCGGCATCCCCATGGGAATCGTCAGCAATGGCCTTGGCAAAGGTTATGGCCACGACATTCTTGAAAAATTCTCTCTGTCGCATTTCTTCAAGGCTCAGATATTCCGCGAGGATATCCAACGGTCAAAACCGGACCCGGATCCCATACTGCGCGCCCTAGCAAAAATGGATGTGCCTGTTACAACAAAAGATGTGATCTGGTATATCGGGGACCGGCATAAGGATGTTGTCGCGGCGCTGGCGGCGGACCATGTGTTGTCGGCAAAGGTCATTCCCTATGCCTATGGTTTGAAGGCCTCTATCGCCATTCTCGAAAAAGGCCAGCACCCCGACCAAATCATCATGAATTACGCTGATTTTGCGACGAAGATCATGCCCGTCGTGCGTGCCCCTCGCCTTTAATTTTTGATGGTTTTCAAACGCGGATCATACGCCTGAAAAGGCCCCATACGGTCGATCGCATGCATATTCTGGATCGCCGGCATAACGGGGGCAAACATTCCCGCATTCAAACGCAGAATTTCGGACACGCTCGCCTGACGGTTGACCAGCATCATCATCTGTTCGAACGGTGACAACGGTTTGGGCAAAGGAATAACATTCAAATCATGACGATCCTTACGTCCCAATTCGCGTGCAGCATAATCAAGCGCATCATCAAGCCCGCCAATGTCATCGACCAGGCCGTTCTTGATCGCCTGAGACCCGGTCCACGCGCGGCCCTTCGCAACCTCCCTGACTTGTTCCGGCTTCATGCCACGGCCCTTTGCCACGCGCTCAAGAAAACCATCATAGGTTTCATCGATCGCTGCATTGATGCGTGCCATGTCGCCCTCATCAAACGGCTCGTTGACAGACCACATGTCGGATCTCTCACCCCAGCGTACGCTATCCCAGTTGATGCCGAGTTTTTCCCACAACCCTCCCAGCTGAAATTTCCCCATCACAACACCGATTGATCCGGTGAGCGTCGATGGCAACGCAAAGATGCGGTCTGCATCGACAGAAACCCAATAGCCGCCGGATGCCGCAACGGGCCCCATGGAAACGATGACTTTCTTGCCCTCTTCCTTGGCGCGGACAATCGCGCGGCGAATGGTTTCCGATGCGCTCGGTGACCCGCCGGGACTATCGACCCGCACGACAATCGCCTTGATGTTCTCATCGTCGGTCGCCTCGTGAATGGCATCGGCGATGTAATCGGATGTTGCAAAACCGGGTTCGGGGTTGCTGCCAGAAACGATCTGCCCATGGATGTTAACCAGGGCGATATCAGTTGCGCCTGCCGCCGGGCGCTGTTTCCTGAATGAATCGTAATAATCCTCAACAGGGACCAGCGGTAATTCATCATAGGTTTTATCGCCGCGCATTTCATCGACCAGAACATCCGGATAATCGAGACGGTCGATCAAACTGAACTTCAATGATTCAGGCCCGGTCAAAAGCCCTTTATCGATCAAATCCTCGACAACATTTTGATCGAGCCTACGGTCCGCGGCGATATCATTCACGATCATCGCCGATATCTCGTTCAATATCGATGAAATCGCCTCGCGGTTTTCGGGCGACATTTGGTCGTTCGTGAAATTCTCCATCGCGGATTTATATTCCTCGCGCTGCACGAACTGTGCCTCAACGCCAAGCTTATCCAAAGCGTTCTTGGCATAGGGCATTTCCATCGATATACCGGTGATGCTGAGCATACCCACAGGCTGCATCCATATCTGTTCAAAGGCAGAGGCGAAGTAATACGCGCCCATACCGCTACCAAGGTCGGTGAAAGATGCCGTATATATATGCGCGTATTTACCGGACTCTCGGAATGATTTTACCGCCGTGCGCAACTCCTGAATATGCGCCAGTTCAATCCCGGCGCTATCAAGCGATACAAGAATTCCCTGTACGCGCTTGTCATCTTTTGCCTTGTCCAGCACAGAGATAAACTGGTGCACGGTTAAAGATTGCGCTGCAAACGGATCGATAAAGGATGCGGCCATTTCGCTTTCACGGATTCCGTTTTCCACATTGAACACAAGGATCATGTCTTGCGGCAAGGGTTTATGCGTGCCGGATGATACGAACAGGCCAAGGATAAAAGACAGGATGATTGTAAACAAAACGAACCCGCCGATCACGGTCGCCGTTCGCTTGAAAATTTTGACAACCATCGCCGGAAAATTCCAACGCTTGCCGCGAATTTGCCGCGTGCGCGGCGACGGTTTGTAAAAAAAGGAACCCATCTGGCGTTTCATATGATTGTCACCGCTTGTTGGCTGTTTGCCCTCATTTTACAAGGCCCCGCCATAATGTCACGCGGGAACTTGGGCGCACGCCCTGTTGTTGGATGGGGAAACAAAGGAGATGGGACCATGTCCAAAGGAAGCAAGGAATCCTATACCGCCAAGCAAAAGCGCAAGGCACAGCATATCGAAGACAGTTATGAATCCCGCGGCGTTTCGCATGCGGAGGCGGAAGAACGTGCCTGGCGCACGGTGAACAAGCAGGACGGCGGCGGTAAGAAGAAACGCTAGGTTTTAGAATTCTTCGCCGGAGACAACCTGCTCGGCGGCATTGATAAAGGTCGCTAGCTCGATGTCTTTCTCGCTCACACCGCCTTCATCATGGGTGGAGAGCCTGATTTCGACCTTATTATAAACATTCGACCATTCGGGATGATGGTCCATTTGATCGGCCTCCACCGCAATGTCTTCCATAAAGGTCCATGCCGCGCGGAAATTTTTGAATGTGAAAGATTTCTGAATGGCCGTGCCATCGGCGGAAAGGGTCCAACCCTCCAGATCCTGTAAAAATTCCTTTATTTCGCTTTGAATCAGTTTTGTCATAGATTTTGCGCCTTATGTCTTAGCCAGTGATCGGCGAGGACGCAGGCCATCATCGCCTCACAAACAGGTGTACCGCGCAGGCCTACACACGGGTCATGACGTCCTTTTGTCATGACATCGATTTCATTGCCATTCCTGTCAATTGATGGAACGGGCGTGAGGATGGAACTGGTCGGCTTGAACGCGACCCGCACCACAATATCCTGCCCCGTGGAAATACCGCCCAGAATTCCGCCTGCATTGTTGGACAGGAACACCGGTTTGCCATCCGCGCCCACGCGAATGGCATCGGCATTTTCCTCGCCTCCCAGCGCGGCGGCGTCGAACCCGGCGCCAATCTCGACAGCCTTCACCGCGTTGATCGACATCATGGCCTTGGCAAGGTCGGCGTCCAGTTTGTCATAGACCGGCGCGCCAAGACCCGCGGGGATGCCGGATGCTACGATCTCGACGATTGCGCCGGCCGAAGATCCTGCTTTACGCTTGGCATCCAGATACTCTTCAAACCGCGAAACAGCCTTCGCATCGGGGGTCCAGAACGGGTTTTGGTCAACTTGCGCCCAATCCCAGTTGGCGCGGTCGATTTTTTCTGTACCAACCTGCACCACTGCGCCGCGAATGGAAACATTGTCGCCAAAAGCATTGTTCAGAATTTTCCGGGCAATCGCACCGGCCGCAACACGCATGGCGGTTTCACGGGCACTTGAACGTCCGCCGCCGCGGTAATCGCGAATGCCGTATTTGGCATCATAGGTGAAATCGGCATGGCCGGGGCGGTATTGCGCGGCGATATCGCCGTAATCCTTTGACCGCTGGTCAACATTTTCAATCAAAAGACCGATCGGCGTGCCCGTTGTCTGCCCCTCGAACACGCCAGAGAGGATTTTTACCTGATCCGGTTCCTGACGCTGGGTTGTATGACGGCTCTGCCCCGGCTTGCGACGGTCTAAAAACACCTGAAGATCGTCTTCGGAGAGCGGAATACGTGGCGGTACGCCATCGACAATCGCGCCGATGGCGGGACCGTGGGATTCCCCGAACGTCTGATATTGGAACAATGTGCCGAAACGGTTGCCGCTCATAGAACCCCTCAAGAAAGAAGCAGATCATACTAACCGCCACAGCATTCGCCAAGGGATTAAAACCGACATTCGCCCAAATTTCATTTACAGAACCCAAAAGCGACGATAGCCTTTATTCCTTAATATGGATGATATGTAATGTTGTTTGATCTAAGCGAAGCGTTTTCATGGGTACGGTACAATGATTTGCGCTATCAACCCTTGACCGAATTCGGGCATCCCGATGGATGCCACATTGTTTTAGGCGACAATCTTAAAAAACACTTCAACTTCCTTGCGTTGCGCGAAGGCCTTTATTTCAAGCTTGCAGAAGTAATCGTCAAGGAAATCGACCCGGCTGATGCATCTACGGTTCTTGAAACGCGCCACACATCCCTGACCTGCACCGATCTAAAAATCCCCTACAACATACCGAAAAACAACAATTTTATTGGACCGATCAATGAAATCAACCTGCTGCGTATCCTGCATCTGGCACAAACTCATCTTAACGGTAACCGTGAAATGCAGGATCAGATCATTCATGATCTAAACCTGTCTTTTCCGGATGATGACAAAAAAGAAACCGCCCCATACAGGGCGGGATCAAACGTGGTTTCGCTTTTTGCCGCCGGGCCGGCCCGTAAATAGGGCTTGGATTTTTAGGCAGCCTTGTCGCTGTCTTTCGGCGCGAGGGATTGCAGAAGTTCCGCCGTTTCGGCGGCTGTGTCGACGGAGCACATGCCAACGGTGTGGTAACCGGAATCGACATGAAGGACTTCGCCCGTCACGCCCGAACCAAGATCAGACAACAGGAACAGGCCGGAACGACCCACATCTTCGATTGTCACATTCCGGCGCATCGGGCTGTTGAGCTCATTCCACTTCAAAATGTAGCGGAAATCGCCAATGCCGCTGGCAGCCAAAGTTTTGATCGGGCCTGCGGAAATGGCGTTCACACGGATACCGCGCGGGCCGAGGTCGTTGGCCAGATAGCGGACCGACGCTTCAAGCGCGGCCTTGGCCACGCCCATAACGTTATAATGCGGCATCACGCGCTCGGCACCGTAATAAGTCAGAGTGACCAGAGATCCACCTTCGGACATCAAAGGCGCCGCATGCTGGGCAACCGATGTGAAGGAATAGACGGAAATATCCATTGTTTTCAAGAAGTTATCTCGCGTCGTATCGAGATACAGCCCGTCCAGCTCGTTCTTGTCGGAAAAGGCGATGGCGTGCACGACAAAATCGAGACTGCCCCATTTTTCTTTAATAACGTCAAACGTCCTGGCCACCGATGCGGCATCCGTCACATCGCACGGCAGGACGATATCGGATCCGATACTCTCGGCCAGCGGTTTCACACGCTTTTCCAGCGCCTCACCCTGATAGGTGAACGCCAGCTGGGCCCCTGCTTCCTGCGCCGCCTTGGAAATTCCCCATGCAATGGAACGGTCATTGGCGACCCCCATAATCAGACCGCGTTTCCCCTGAAGCCAGTTTTTCGTGCTTTCCGTCATTTTCAAACCTTCTTGTAAACTGCGAGCATCCTACACATTTGGCCGTAATCGTCCAGTCAAAACAGGGGCAAATCCCTGCCCTCCACCCCCGCGATTGAGATTCTCTTAACCAAAATTCCCTATACTGGGCAGGGATATAAAAGGGTTTGGGGCCCGGCGCATCATGGCAATCAGCCGCGAAGAATTGCTGAAACTCTGCGATATCGCAGGCAAACAGGTCCGGGCTTTATATCCGGACCTGGAAACCGTGTTTATCCCGCATGCCAGCGGCCTGTTCCACGAGGTCGTCGAAACAAATGAACACAAGGCCTTCGACCATCCGGCCCGCGACATCGCCAGCGCAATATTGGAGAAAAATATCAGCCGCGAAGATACGGGTTTTCTCGGGATGGCCATTCACAACGAATCGAAATGGCTCGGACTCGTGTCCAAGGACAGGATGCTTGCCCTGTTTAACATCAATACGGATGAATTCGGCAACGAACATGAGGCACGCCATGCCATCTATCATTTCATCTGGCACGCCATCGACCTTGCCGAATTGCGGCAGCGTCCGGAATATGCGGACAAACTGCGCTCCGGGCCGATGATTCCAAAACGCTCCCCTATGAACCTCGCCCGCCTGAATTTGCAATCGGATATTTTCGGATCCGTCATGTCGGGCCTTTACGGTCATGAACATTCCGCCTTGTCTGTCGCGCGCCAGCGCGCTTTCGACTCTCTCTCTGCCATCTCATCGCGCCGCGCGGAAGATTACCCCTTCTGTATTGCGATGGAATCCACGCAATACGCGCAGGGCGAATTGTCCAGGCTCAATCCGCAACCTGCGAAATACATGCATTATGCCCGCCAAATCGCGGTAGAGGTCAGCCAGTCTTTCAGTGAAACCAGCATCCGTCGCTGGTGGGGCTTTTCGGAGCCGGCACAGGATATGGCGTGGCGTGATATCAGCCGCGAAACGACACTGGGCGCCGCGATGTATTCCAGCGAGAACCCCCATGTGCGGGCCATCGGCCATCTGGTCCATGACATCACGGGAATAGAACCCACCACAGGCGAAACGTTACAACATCAATATAATGCCTATGCCAACGCCGAACATACGCAGGCCCTTCACCGCGAGATGATTGAAAAGGCGCTGGAGGATGCGATTACGCTCGGGCTTGTGCAATCCAGCGGGCAACCCCTCTTCACGGCGGCGAACGAACAAAACGAAGGTCTTGCGAACGGGAATATCCTTGGCTGGTGCGCCAATGCCATGCAGGCCGCCGCACGCGCGTTTGAAAATGCGCTCTCCAGCGGTGCTTCACCGGATGTTGCCGCGCGGATGGAATTCGAAGGCACACGCCATACGCCGGATTGGGAATCATTGAAAGACCTTGGTGACAGTATCATCGGTCAAAAGCGTAGCGGACTTGGCACGACGCTGGGGCAGGTTGCCGAAATCTGTTCGCAAAGCCCCGCCTTCGCCAGCGTCCTTGGTGCCATCAAAATGACAATGAATGACCCGGGTTACATCAGGAAACTTGAGGCCGCGAACGACTTCCTGCTTGGCAATGTCTCCCCCGCCCTTGCAGGTCCCGCGCCAAAGGCGCCGCAACCCGTTACACCGGCAATTGCACCGACCATGGCAGGCCCGTCCGCGCCGGGACTTGGCGGAAACGCCGCCGCCCGCAACCGCGCGGCGATAATCCATCAAATGCAAAACCGGCAAAAATCTTCCGGCGATAAAGACGATAAAGCGCAATAAAAAACCGCCCCGAAGGGCGGTTTTCAATCTTGCTCAATTACTTCACAATTTGCCACGAACCATCCGATTGTTGGCATGCTGTGCCGTAACCGGATTGCTGTTTGCCGCCGACATAGATCGTCTGGGAATATTCACGGCAAACGCGGCCATCGCTGGTCGTGCCGGACCGAACCGGGGTCACGGTACCATAGTTACCCGAATCAGGATTATTCCAGCGGATGGTTTCACCGATCGGGGCCGTATAGGCGCGGTTGTTGGCGGATTGCGCATAAGCCATGTCTGCCTTATCCAAAGATGCACCGACTTCGGAACCGATCAAAGCGCCAAGCAGAACGCCCGCACCTGTCGCCCACAGACGACCCGATCCGCCGCCGATTTGGGAACCGGCAAGACCGCCAAGGACAGCGCCCGTACCGCCGCCCAGCAATTGTTTGTTGCCCATGCCACCCGTTGTGTTTTCACACGCCGCGAGTGCCGCCGTCGAAATAAGGGCCAAAGTCAAAACTGTTTTTTTCATGATCGTTAATACCTTCTCCTATAAAAACCTTACCGGCTCGAAATCCTAACCGATGGGGTTACGTTAAGTTCCAATTTCGTCTAAAACAAGACATTGTTTTTCACAAAGTAGACATAAATCATGGCCATTACACATCACCCTGACATTCATACGGACGATCCCTACAAAACCTTCGCGGACTGGCTGGAAAAGGCGAAGGCGGCGGAAATCAACGACCCGAACGCCATGAATCTGGCCACCGCGGGCGCAGACGGGCGCCCATCCAATCGCATGGTTCTTTTGAATGGTCTTGATGACCGCGGGTTCGTTTTTTATACGAATGCGCAGAGCCGGAAAGGCGAACAACTCACCGCGAATCCTTTCGCCGCCTTATGCTTTCACTGGAAGACTTTGCGCAAACAGGTGCGCATCGAAGGCCGCGTGGAAGTGGTAAGCGATGAAGAATCCGACGCCTATTATAATTCCCGCCCGCGCCAGAGCCGGATCGGCGCATGGGCCTCGCAACAATCCCGCCCCCTACCCCAATATCAGGATTTAAAAGACGCGGTCGTGAAATTTGAAAAACAATTCGAAGGCCGCGACTATATTCCACGGCCCGCATACTGGAAAGGTTTCCGCGTCGTGCCGGACCGCATCGAATTCTGGATCGATGGGGAATTCAGATTGCACCACCGGTATGTCTTCACCCCCCTTGAAAACGGCTGGGCCGTTCATATG
>CBFGQF010000054.1:0-10161 GCA_965650865.1 uncultured Alphaproteobacteria bacterium
GGCCAGCATTCTCCCTCTGGCCCAGCGTAACCTGCAAGAATGCAAAATACTCTCCTTGCCGCATTATCAATACTGGCATCATAAGCTAGGATCTGAGCCAACCTCAATACAGCCAAATGCCCACTAATTCCGCTATCACCTTTTAAACCGTTTGGTTTAGGCATTGGTGTTGCCTTGATAAGTAGGGAGGCTATTCTTCCATTGCTCAAAAGAAGCGGCCTCTATCAAGGTACGCGTGCCGCACTTTTTAGCTTTTAGGGCGTTAGAGTTTATTTCTTCATAGATTTTGGTCCTGCCGAGACCTGTAATCTCGATTATTTCGGCTACGGTATAAAATGATTTTTCCACTCTTTCCTCCTATGTCGTTGAACGCGGAATGGCTCCAGCGTGCATAAGCGGACAGAGAATTTCATTGGAGATTAATGGAGATTAAATCACTATGGGGTAAGTCTTTGAAAACTTTTCATTTAATCGCTTTACGTCTGCTTCTCTTGAGGATTTAAAACCAAATTTTTCTACAGCTTTTTGAGCCGCGGCATGGCGGGAACATTTTGTTTCAATCATGACTTGCTTCATAAATTCGATTTGCTGAGTATCGTCATGGCCAGTTCCCTTCCTACGTCCTTTTATATGAGGTTCAGCAGGATAAACGCTTCCCCATTTGTCGAGGCTCTTTCTTTCCAGCGCAATCAGACCGTGCACAGTGGTTATATCGGCCTTCTTAGCGAAATGGAGGCTTAATGCGTCAATATCGAAAGCACTCTTGCTCTGCCACCATTCTTTCGAAATCTTAGTTGGCCGCTTGTTTAAAAATTTCTTTTTATTGATTTTGAACACATAGGATTTAATGAAGTCCCTATACAAAGCGTCATTAATAGCTATTCGCGCCTTAGTCCTTTGCTCTTCCGCCATCCTTATTTGTTCATTTTGACGACATCGATCGAAATACTGGTTAGGTAAATGGATTCTTTCCTGCTCTATTTTAACCCTGTAGTGGTAATTTTTTTCATCTGCTAATGAATTTGGAAAATATTGTCTCTCAAATACCAATAAGGCATCTGAATATCTTACATAAGAGGCTGGGAGAATATCGGTATTCTGAAGAGCTTCTAGCCCTTCAGGATTATTGAGAATGGCTTTGTATAGCTTCCAGTTTTCCACCTTTTTCCCTCTGTATATCTAAATAGTCAGCCCACCATTGCATCATTTGGCGTCTGTCTTCCAGATATTCGGCATGGTTATAAACACCCCGAACCTTATTCTTTTCCACATGCGCCAGCTGACGCTCAATATGGTCGCTGTTAAAGCCTTGCTCATTTAAAATCGTTGATGCCGTATGGCGAAAACCATGCGGTACAACCTTTTGCGCGCCTGTATATCCCATCACAATCAATACTTTTGTTAGAGTTACATCAGAGATTGGCTTTTGGTTATTTTTTACGCTGGGAAACAAAAGGTCGTTTTTGCCTGTTACTTTTTTAAGCTCATCAAGCAATTCCAGCGACTGCCGCGACAAAGGGATGATATGGTCTCGATCCATTTTCATTCTCTCGGCAGGGATGTTAATAATCGCCTTTTTCTCATCAATGTCATTCCAGCGCATATGACGTAATTCGCCTGGGCGTACAAAAGTAAGAACTAAAAGCTCCATAGCCATTCTCACATATTCGCGGCCATGATATTGGCTTAGCTTATTCAAAAATTCAGGCAGTTCTTTTTCTTTTAAATGGGGCCGGTTTTTGGTTTTAGGCTTTTGGATAAACTTCGAGCGCCCCAGCGCTGGGTTATTGTCGCAGATCCCCTTAACAATAGCGTAATCGAAAATGGCCTGACAGCGCTGACATACCCTTTGTGCAACGTCAAACGCCCCCCTTCCTTCAACATGCTTCAAAACCGCAATTACGTCCTGACTTGTTACATTTGCGATCTGCTTGGCGCCAATAATGGGGAAAACGTCGTCTTCCAAAGATTGAAGAATGTTATTGGAATGCTTTTTTACCCATGTACCTTTGCTATGCCACTCACGGCCCAGCGCCTCGAAGCTTGTATCTTCAGCACCCAGTTGGCCTATTTGCGCCTGTTTACGGGCGCTGGGGTCGATCCCCTGATTGAGAAGGTCTCTTGCTGCATATCTAGCCGTACGGGCTTCCTTCAGCCCGATATGGCCAGGAATGCCTTTCTGAAGATACTCTCCTATCGTGAGGGTTTTTCGCTTGTTTCTATAGCTGTAATGATATTGCCAGACTTTAGAGCCTGACACGCGGATCAAGAGGCATAAACCATCGCGGTCGTAAAGCTTATAGGCATTTGCCCGCGGCTTGGCGTTTAAGGCGTCCTTATCTGAAAGGCCTTTAGACATTTTTGGCATGAGCAAGCTTTCTTTACGGTACAGAATGAAAATTGAACTGCTGTACCGTGTGCCATGCCGTAAAAAATCACGGAAGTGGAATGTCACCCGCGATTGCGAGCGAACAGGAAAACCTGTTTATATCTTTTATTTCAAGGGGTTAAATACAGTGGCGAATATCTGCGAACTGATAGTTGGTTGCGGGAGTAGGATTTGAACCTACGACCTTCAGGTTATGAGCCTGACGAGCTACCGGGCTGCTCCATCCCGCGCCACCATGAAAAAGGGCGTTAAACGCCCATACATATGAAGTCCGTGTTATATAGGCCCTGAACGGCGCAAATGCAATGGGTAAAATCCGTTATCATGTGAAAAAATCCATAAAATACGGATAATTATGCGGTTTTTCAGGCCATGAAAAAGGCCGGCTTTGACGCCGGCCTCGGAACGGGTTTTTTAAGAGGGATGACGTATCAGGCGGCCTTGGCGCTTTTGGCCCGCTCAATCCCTTCCAGGATCATCTGTTTGGCTTCGGCGGCATCGCCCCAACGGATGGTCTTTACCCATTTGCCTTTTTCAAGGTCTTTGTAATGCGTAAAGAAATGTTCGATCTGGTCGCGCAGGATCGGGCGGATGTCGGAGTAGTTTTCGACATTATCGTGATAGGGATGCAGTTTTGCCACCGGCACGGCCACGATCTTTTCATCCATGCCTTTTTCATCTTCCATGATGAGAACGCCGACAGGGCGGGAGGAGATGACGGCGCCCGGCATAACAGGCACATTCCCGATGACGAGCACATCGACGGGGTCGCCATCGCCCGAGAGCGTATGAGGGACGAAGCCGTAGTTTCCGGGGTAATACATGGCCGTGTGCAGGAAGCGGTCGACGAACATAACGCCCGAGTCTTTGTCCAGTTCGTATTTAACGGGATCGCCGCCCATGGGGTTTTCAATGATGACGTTGATTTCATCCGGCACATTGTTACCGATTTTCAGATTTGTCCAAGACATGCTGGGCACACTTCCTTCTATTCTTCTTTTTAAAGCTTTATTGCAATGCCGCAAATATACGGATTTGGCCCCAAAATTCCAGCTTTTTTTATGGTTTATATTCCTATGGCTGGCGCTCTTGCGCCCGTGTATAAGCCTGCAGCGATCATGACAGCAGGCATAATAATCGGCGGTTCAGGCGATCTCGTGGTGGACCGGCGGTTCGACTACGCGCAGGCGCTTGCCGCACGCGGGGATTTTGGGGCCGCCGCCGATCTTTTGGAGCAGGCGATTGTCATGTTTCCGGGCTGGCCGCCGCTTTCTTTTCATTTGGGAGAATGCCTGAGACAGGCGGGACGGGAGAAGGAGGCCGTGGCCGCCTTCGAGCGGTATCTGGACCTCGACCCCCAAGACCATATGGGTGCGAGTGTCAAACTTACCATTCTCGGTGCGGCGCCGGTGCCGGATAGTTTGCCGGAGCCGTATGTGCGCAGTCTGTTCGATGATTATGCCGCCCGCTTTGACCAGGCGTTGATTGAGACCCTTGATTACAAAACCCCGTGGCAAATTCGTGACCTTCTTCTAAAAACAGAGCCTGAAAGGCGATATCCCGCGCTGCTGGACCTTGGTTGCGGCACCGGCCTAGCGGCGGAGGCGATCAAGGGATCGTTCGATGTCGCGGTCGGCGTCGATCTTTCGCAAGGCATGATCTTTGAAGCGGAGCAGAAAGCGATATATGCGGAATTGCATGTTGATAGCCTCGAACATTTCCTCTCCGAAAACACGCGAACCTATGATCTTGTGATTTCTGCCGATGTGCTTGTTTATATCGGTGCGCTTGAAGAAGTCATCGCCGGCATGGCACGGGCGGCGTTGCCAGGTGGCCTTGTGGCCTTTAGCGTTCAGAGGCTGGAAGAAGGTGACTTCATCCTTGGCGCGGATCATCGTTTTTCTCATTCTCTTGCTTATATCCGCTCCTGTCTTGATAAGGCGGGGCTGGAATTGCGGGCGTTCGAGGAAGGTCGGCTGCGCAAGGACGGAGACCGAGATATTATCGGCTTTACCGTACTCGCCGCGCCCTGTAGCGTGTAGCTTCGGTTTTAACGAACTATCGGCGCAGGATAAGCATTCGTATGCCTATGACACAGATGAAAACACTGGCTATTGTTGGAGGCGGGGCGAGTTGTGTTTTGTTGCTTGCCAATTTGGCCCGTCTCAAGGCGGATTTTAAAAAGATCATCATCTATGACCGCCTGGGTGCTTTCGCCAAGGGAGTGGCCTATGGCACAACGCATCCTGCGCATTTGCTCAATGTTCGCGCCGCGAATATGAGCGGGATTGCCGATGACAAGGACCATCTGGTGCGATGGCTTGCGATAAATGAACCGCGATTTGAACCGATCGATTTTATTCCCCGCATGGTTTATGCACGGTATCTGCAATCTTTGTTTGACGAGGCGCGAATGGCCTTGCCGGTTGAATTGCGACAGCAAGATGTGGAATCCGTCCGTTACCATGCTGGCACAGGTTATGACGTCGAAACCGGGCGAGGTAAAGAGATGTTCGATGAGATTGTGGTCGCGACAGGGAATGTACGCCCGCTTTCTATCGAATGCGATGCTGCCTGCAGCGTATATTCCAAAAGCCCATATGAGATTGATTATAAGGCTGTCCCCAAGGAGGGGCATATTGTTATCATTGGCACGGGACTAAGCGGCATTGACGCTATTTCTGCCTTGGTGGAAGAAGGATTCAAGGGCCATTTTACCGTCATATCCAAAAATGGATGGTTTCCCGCACCACATGCTGCGCCGCAAGTCTGGGAAGCAATGGAAGGATTCCTTCATCAACGTAGTGTTGCAGACTGGATGAAACAGATACGTCTTTATGTGCGCACCGCCGAAGAGGCGGGATTGTTTTGGCAGACGGCGATTGATTCCTTGCGCGCCCAGACAAACCCGATATGGGAAGGGTTAACGAAACTGCAGCGCGAGATCTTTATGCGTCACGCCCTATCGGCGTGGAACATTCATCGTCACCGTATGCCGCCGGAAAATGCGGAGATGATTGACAATTTAAAAGCGAAGGGGCGGTTGAATATTGTCAAGGATCGTGCGGTGCGCATTCATAAAGACGGCGCGGTTCTATGCAAGTGCGGCGAAACGATTGGCGGCGCGGATGCTGTGATTAACGCGCTCGGTTATCGTTACGACGAAAATGGGCGGCATTATGATGCCTCCTATCGTATCGGCCCCGCCTGTTTCGGTGAATTGTTCGAAACAACCGCCATGCCCGAAATACGCGCTCAGGCGCAGGATATCGCACAAAAACTCATGCAATAAAAAGGCCGGACATTCATCCGGCCTTTTCTCTAACCATTAAAATCCATAGTCCGGTTTGTTATTCGGATAATGCGGCGGCTGGTTGTCCGGATCGTCCAGATCTTCGCCGCTCGACATGGGTTTGCGTTTCACCTCGCAAGGCGGAATTTCATCGCCATGCAAGCGCACAGGATCCTTGCGGCCTGTGATCTTTACCTCCATCGTCCGCAGAATGACATAGAAGAGCGGTGTAAACACAAGGCCGAAGAACGTCACGCCCAGCATGCCGGAAAATACGGCCACGCCGATGGCATGACGCATTTCGGCGCCTGCGCCTTCGCTGAATACCAATGGAACCACGCCCATGATAAAGGCGAAGGATGTCATCAGGATCGGGCGGAGACGCAGGAAGCAGGCTTCTTTCGCCGCCTCGATAATGCTCTTGCCCTGATGTTCCAGCTCACGCGCAAATTCCACAATCAGGATGGCGTTCTTACACGCGAGGCCAGCCAGCACAAAAAGCGATATCTGTGTGAAGATATTGTTGTCACCGCCAAACAGCAGGACCCCGACGATGGCAGAGAGCATCGACATCGGCACAATTAAAATAACCGCGAGCGGTAATGTCAGCGATTCATATTGAGCCGCGAGCACGAGGAAGACCAGCAGAATACAAAGCGGGAAAATATACACTGCCGTGTTTCCGGCCAGAATCTGTTGATAGGTCAAATCCGTCCATTCGAAGGTCATGCCGGGTGGCAATGTGTCATTGAGGATTTTCGTGATAGCGGCCTGTGCCTCACCTGATGAATAGCCGGCACCCGTATCACCATTCAAATCCGCCGTACGATAACCATTGTAGCGCATGGCGTTCGCCGGTCCGAAGGTTTCCGACACTTGCACGACAGAACCGAGCGGAACCATTTCACCGCGATCGTTACGCACACGCAGGCGGGAGATGTCTTCCGCCGTCGCGCGGTACTGGCTATCCGCCTGTGCCACAACCTGATAGGTGCGTCCGAACTGATTAAAGTCATTGATATACATCGACCCCAGATAAATCTGCATCGTGTCAAACACGTCTGCAATATTCAGGCCGAGCTGTTGGCTTTTCGTCCGGTCCACATCGGCGAACAATTGCGGCGTGTCGATGTTATAGCTGGAGAAAACGCTTGAGAGCGCGGGGTTTTGATAGGCCTGCATGGTGACGGCCTGGAGGGCATCGTTCAAGGCTTGATATCCCGCATCCGCGCGGTCCTGAATTTGCAGCTTGAAACCGCCGATAGCTCCCATTCCGCTCACCGCCGGCGGCGGGAATACGGCGGCATAGGCCTGATCGATTCCAAAGAATTTTTGCTGGAGCGCGCCAGCGATGGCGGCGCCCGACAATTCTTCCGACTGACGTTCCTCAAACGGTTTCAGGGTTGCGAAAACAATCCCTGCGCTCGATGAGCTGGTAAACCCGTTGATCGAAAGCCCGGGGAAGGACACTACGTTCTGTACGCCAGGTTGCGCCATCATGATCTGGTTCATCTGGTCCACGACTTCGCGTGTGCGTTCCAGTGTCGCGCCCTGAGGCAATTGTGCAAAGCCGACGACATAACCTTTGTCCTGCGCCGGCACGAATCCGGCTGGGACAATCCGGAACACAAAGGCGGCGAGCGCGATAAAGCCGACATAGACGATCATCATAACAATCTTGCGGCGGGCGAAACTGCCGACGCTGCGTTCATAACGACGGGCACTGCCTTTAAACACGCGGTTAAACCAATTAAAGAAGCCGCCAAACACCTTGTCCATACCGCGTGTCAGCGCATCTTTTGGCGCGTCGTGGGATTTTAAAAGCAGGGCGGACATCGCCGGAGAAAGCGTGAGGGATACAAAAGTCGAAATCACAGTCGCCATAGCAATCGTCATCGCGAACTGGCGGTAGAACGACCCTGTCAATCCCGATACGAAGGCGATAGGGATAAAGACGGAGCAGAGCACCAGCATCGTTGCGACAATCGGTCCGGTCACTTCCTTCATGGCCTGGATGGTGGCATCCCGCGGGCTAAGGCCTTCTTCAATATTCCGTTCGACGTTTTCAACCACCACGATGGCATCGTCTACCACGATCCCGACCGCGAGGATCAGGCCAAAGAGGGCAAGCACGTTGATGGAGAACCCAAACATAATCATAAAGGCGAATGTCCCGATGATGGATACAGGCACCGCCAGAAGGGGGATGATAGAGGCTCGCCATGTTTGCAAGAATACGACGACGACGAGGACAACGAGAATCACAGCCTCGAGCAACGTATGGATAACGGCCTCAATCGAATCGCTTACGAACACGGTCGGATCATACGCAATTTCGTAATCGACACCCGGTGGGAAGAAAGTCTTGGCTTCTTCCATCGCGGCGCGGACATTTTTGGATATTTCGAGAGCGTTCGATCCCGGCATCGCGAAAATACCGATACCAGCCGCCTCCTTGCCATCAAGCAAGGATTGAACCGCGTATTGCTGTGCCGCGAGTTCGACACGTGCAACATCGGCAAGGCGTGTCACCACGCCATTTTCATCGCGCTTGATGATGATATCTTCAAATTCTTCCGGATTGCTCAGGCGGCCCTTGGCATTGATCGGCATCTGTAGAATGGCATCATCGTAATAGGGGGCGCCGCCGATGGTCCCGGTCGAAACCTGAATGTTCTGCCCGCGAATGGCATTGATAACCTCGCTTGCGTTCATGCGGCGCTCGGCAATCTTGTCGGGGTTCAGCCAGACACGCATGGCGTAATCGCCCGCGCCGAATACCTGTACTTGACCGATGCCCTGAATACGGGTCAGGCGGTCTTTGACGTTCAAGGTCGCGTAGTTGCTTAGGTAAAGCGAGTCATACTTGTTTTCCGGCGATGTAATGTGCACCACCATCGTGATGTCGGGGGAGGATTTCACCACCGTCACGCCGAGCTGGCGGACGATGTCCGGCAGGCGCGGTTCGGCCTGTGCCACGCGGTTTTGCACGAGTTGCTGCGCAAGGTCTGCGTCCGTTCCGATGCGGAAGGTGACGGTCAGTTGCATGTTCCCGTCGGTGTTGGCGAGGGAGGACATGTAAAGCATGCCTTCCACGCCGTTGATCTGTTCTTCCAGAGGCGTTGCAACGGTTTCGGCGATCACCGAGGGAGATGCGCCGGGAAAGTTTGCCGATACCACAACGGATGGAGGCGCGACTTCGGGGAATTCCGAAATCGGCAACCGGAACATGGAAACAAAACCCGCAATGAAAATGAGGATCGATAAAACAGCGGCAAAGATTGGCCGGTCAATGAAGAAACGGGAAAAATTCATGATCGGTTATTCCTGTGCAGGTGTTTCGGTTACTGGCGCCGCCGGTTCTTCGGCGGGCGTTTCCGGCACGGCAGGGGCCTCGGCTTCCGGCTGTTCTTCATCGGCGGCCGGTGCGGCGTCTTCCGGCGCCGCTTGCGGTGCGCCGCCGCCCTGTGCCTGCTGCGCCATTTGCGCCTTCATGGCATCGAGTTCTTCCTGTGTCATAGGCTGGATCTTGGCACCGGGCCGTACCTTCATCAGGTTATCAATGATTACGCGGTCGCCAACATTCAGGCCGGATATAATGACCCGGTCCGCGCCGATTGTTTCGCCGGGCGTTATCTGGCGGTATTCGGCGACATCGCCTTCACCCACGACCAGAACATATTTGCGGCTCTGGTCCGTTGCGATGGCTTTTTCAGGGATAGTGATGACGCTTTCCTCGCTCGGCGATCCGATTTGCACGCGGGTGAACATCCCGGGCAAAAGCGCGCCGTCTTCATTTGTGAAAATAGCGCGGGCGCGGATTGTTCCGCTGGAAGGATTGATGCGGTTGTCGAAACTTTTTATTTTCCCTTCGTACCATTTTTTATCCGCATTCATTTGCAGGCGGACGGGAATCTCTTGCTCACTTTCCAGTGTTTGACCGGCCTTGGTCCGAATGAATTGCAGATAAGTCCGTTCATCAATTTCAAAATCGGCATAAATGTCCCGATCCGACACGATGGTGGTGAGTAGCGGGGCGTTGGAATCGCTGACAAGATTGCCTTCCGTAATTTCGGTGCGGCTGATACGGCCTGTGATGGGGGCCTTAATAGAGGCATTGTCAAGATCGACCTGCGCGCTTTTTACGCGTGCTTCTGCGGCGCCAACGGCATTGCTTGCCACTTTGCGGGCATTCACGCGCTGGTCATAGACCTGTTTCGACAACGCGCCGGTTTTAATCAGTTCTTCGGCGCGCGCCAGTTCCTGCTTGGCGTAGGCCACTTCACTATAGGCGGCAGAAAGATCTGCTTTCGCCTGTGCCACGGCGGCGGCATAGGGGCGGGGGTCGATCGTGTAAAGCAGGTCATCTTTTTGCACAATCTGTCCGTCGGTGAAATGAACCTTTTCGATCAGACCGCTGACTTGCGGGCGGATTTCAACAAAGTCGACGGCGGAAAGTCTCGCCGAAAAATCTTTCCAG
>CBFGQF010000055.1:0-10129 GCA_965650865.1 uncultured Alphaproteobacteria bacterium
CTGATCGATGCGGGGGCGGACGCGGTGAAGGTCGGCATTGGCCCTGGCTCCATCTGCACGACGCGCGTGGTCGCAGGGGTTGGCATGCCGCAATTAACCGCCATTATGAATGTCGCCGAAGAGGCCGCGAAACACGGCATTCCGGTGATCGCCGACGGCGGTATCAAATATTCCGGCGACTTCGCCAAGGCGATTGCGGCGGGGGCCGATCTTGCCATGATGGGCGGCGCTTTTGCGGGTACCGATGAGGCGCCGGGTGAGGTTATCCTCTATCAGGGGCGTTCCTATAAATCCTATCGCGGCATGGGCTCCGTCGGCGCGATGGTTGAAGGGTCCGCCGACCGCTACTTTCAGGGCGGCGTCAAGCAATCGAACAAACTGGTGCCGGAAGGCATCGAAGGCCGCGTTCCCTACAAAGGCCCCGTTGGCAATGTCATTCACCAGATGGTGGGGGGGCTTCGCGCCGCCATGGGCTATACTGGTTGTTCTACCATTGCCGAAATGAAGGAAAAGGCGCAGTTTGTGCGCATGACCGGCGCGGGCTACCGTGAAAGCCATGTCCATGACGTGACCATCACGGCGGAAGCTCCGAACTACCGCACTGAAAACTAAGGCCGGAGGGCCTTAGTTGTTTTTGGGTGCGCCGACAGCGTCGCCGATATTCTCGATCGTCTCGCTGATCGAATCCGCCATCTTTTCTTCCGGCGTCTTCTCGATGAAGCTCTTATAGACGATGATGCCGAGAATGCCGATCAGGACAACGGCGATGATGGTGAGGAGGGCGGTATTGGATTTCTGTGCCATGGTTGTTATGGTTCCTTGCTATATAAATTAAGAAAGAAGCTTCCCATGATCCGCCCCGCCACGCAAGATGACATTCCGGCCATCGCCACCCTTCATATCGAAGGCTGGAAGGCGGCTTATGGCGGGCTGGTCGATCAAGCCTACCTTGAGAGTTTGAGCGTCGAACAGCGTATCAGGGACTGGCAGAACTGGATGTCTGCGGGGGAGAGCGAAGTTTTTCTGGCGGAGGAAGAGGGCAGGCCTGCCGGATTCGTGGTGATTGGCCGGACCAAGACGCCGCCGCCCGGGTCATCCCCGATCCGCCCTTCCCATTCCGGTGAAATCTACGCCCTCTACCTCCATCCCGATTTCTGGCGCAAAGGGATCGGTACGGCCCTCATTAAACATGCGGCCTGCGAACTGAAGGCCCGAAAACATTCCTCAATCTGTCTTTGGGTTCTGGACGGCAATGCCCGCGCCAAGGCGTTCTATGAAAAAATGGGCGGCCAGAAGATCGGCAACAAGATGGTCGAAATAGGGCCGAGCAAGCTCAAGGAGATTTGCTATGGGTGGAAGGACACGGCCGCCTTGCGCACCGCGTGATTAGACAGAATCGGTCTTTGCCACACATATACTTGGTTTGCGACATACTTTTGCCATGATTGGGGGCGGGATGAAAAATAAATTTTGTATTCATGCCTCTCCCCCCTTGTTTTTCCCAAAATTCCATTCATAGATCATATCGATCCAAGGGCAATTGTGCTCAAGGCGATTAAGGAGAAAACCATATGAAAAAGTTCGTAATGCTGGCCGCCGCCGCGGCCGTACTGTCCGCCCCTACACTGGTAAAAGCTGAAGAAGCTGCTCCGGCTGCTGCCGAAGCTCCTGCTGCTGAAGTAGCAGTTGTTGAGAATGAACTGGCCGATGGCACAAAAGTTGTCGTAAAAGGCGAAGAAGTTTTCGTTGTTGGCGCTGATGGTGCTGAAACACCGGCTCCGGATGGCACACACACATTCAAAGACGGCACGACAGCCACGACAAAAGACGGCAAACTCGTCAAGTAATACCGGCTTAATCGCCTGGGAAGGTCCGGCCGCAATGCCGGACCTTTTCTTTTTGAAAAATATTTCGCCCGCCTGTGCCCCACCCCCTTGAATTGTCATACAAACATGTCATAGTTGGGCAACGCTTTCGGGGTTCCCCAAAGTATCAAACACTTATCTTCTCGGAGAGAAATTTATGAACAAATATGTCCTGATGCTGGCTGCTGCCGGCCTGATCGCCGCCGCTCCTGCTTACTACGCTTTCCAGGCACAAGCCGAAGAAGCCGCTCCTGCCGCAACAGAAGAAGTTGCGACCCCGGCTGAAGAGGCCGCTGTTGACGCCGCCGCCGAAGGCGAAGCCGCTCCTGCCGAAGTTCCGGCTGAAGAAGCTGCTGAAGAGCACACAGAAGGCGATGGCCACGCCCACTAATCGGGTTTGTCACTTTCAGGAAACCTGCCCCGGCAACGCGGCAGGTTTTTTTATTCTTTCCATCCGGGTCGAAAACAAGGTAAACCCCATTCCATGAAACCGGCCGCCCGTATCTCCAGCTCTATCGATCTTCTTTCCCGCATCCAAAACGGGCGCATTCCCATGGATCATGTCGTGCGTGACTTTATGGCCACGCGCCGTTTCATCGGCTCCAAGGACCGCGCGGATATTGTCGAGCGCGTCTATCGCATCAAACGGGCGCAGGCGCGTCTTGGATGGTGGATTGAACAGGGTGGAATGGAAGACAACGCCCGCGCCCGCATGATTGCCGATCTTGTTTTGAACGATGGCAAGACGCTCGATGAGCTTCGCGAAATCTTCATCGAGGGGAAATACGAAGCTTCGCCGATGAACGATGCCGAGCAAGGGTTCGCCGTGTTCCTGCAAGGGCGGGGCATGAATGATCCGTCTATGCCGGATGTCGTTCGCTGCGAATGCCCGGACTGGGCGGAAGGCAAGCTGCGCGATTTGTTTGGCGATGCGTTCGAAGCGCAACTTTCCGCGATGATTGATCCTGCGCCATTAGACCTACGCGTCAACACGATGAAAGGCAGCGTGGAGGAAGCGATCGAGATATTGCGTAAGGATAAAATCCGCACGCACAAAACGCCTTATTCCCCCGTGGGTTTGCGCGTGGAGGGAAAGCCCTATATGGGCGATACCAAGGCGTTCCGCACAGGTCTTGTAGAGATTCAGGACGAAGGATCGCAGCTTATAGGTCTTTTGAGCGGAGCAAAGCCCGGCATGCGTATCCTCGATTATTGCGCTGGCGGCGGCGGTAAAACGCTGGTGCTGGCGGCCCTCATGGAAAACAAGGGCAATCTTGTCGCGATGGACAATGATTCGTCACGCCTTGAAAAAGGCAAAGTGCGCTACAAAAAGGCCGGCATTCACAATATCGAGCTTCGCAGCCTCGCCGACGAGCAGCACCGTAAATGGCTGCGCCGCCAGAAGGGCACCATGGATGTCGTCCTGGTCGACGCACCGTGTTCGTCGAGCGGAACATGGCGGCGCAATCCTGATCTGCGCTGGCGTTTTTATGGGCCGAAGCTGGAAGAAATACTGGCGTCCCAATCGGATATTCTGGATCGTGTGGCGGACAAAGTGAAATCTGGTGGCCGTCTGGTTTATGCCACCTGCTCGCTTTTCCCCGAGGAAAACGAGCGTCAGGTGGAAGGCTTCTTGGCCCGCCATGACGATTATATCCTTGTGCCGTTTCCTGCCGTTTGCGGTGAAATCGGGATTGCGCCGCCCTGCCAAGGCCCGTTTATGCGCCTTCTTCCCAAAGACCATGGAACGGATGGGTTTTTCGCCGCCGTCTTGCAACGAAAATAAATCATTAAAATTATCTTGACATTGTTGATCAATGCCAACTAACTACATGTATAGTTGGTATGTAACATCTATGTGGGGTAGAAATGATTATACAGTCTATAAGCGGCCTGATCTTATACAAAAGCACCGAAACAACCTTTAAGGCGACTCTGGAAGAGGCGGTGGCGGCAGGCGCGGACCTGTCCCATGGGGATTTTCGCAAAAGGAAGCTTTATCATGCAAAGCTGGATGGCATAAAGGCCCCCGGCGCATCGTTCTGGGGCGCGGATTGCCGGGGCGTGGATATGGCCGATGCGAACCTGAGAGACGCAGATTTTCGCGCGGCCGACTTGCAGGCCGCATGCCTTGCACAAAGCGATTGCCGGGGCGCAAATTTCACCGGCACCCATCTGTCAGGATCTATTCTGCGGCAATGCAACATGGGCCATGCCGTCTTTTCCTGCCCCAGCCTGTTTGCCAGCGATTATGATGAAATCGATATGTTTGATGGCGCGGTTTATAATCATCTGGGGGAGGTTAATATTCCCCTGGCCCCGCGGCCCGTGCTTGTTCGTGGCCTATCCCGTCCCATAATCTTTACACACAACGGGCTGATCTGGGGAAGCCGCCATATTCCGGGCGGCGCCAATGATCCGGAGTGGGAGCAGGACATCCGGTTTCTGAAAGCAACTATAGGTCGATACGCCTGAAGCTTTCCGTTTTTGCAAGAAAACCTATCCCTAAGAGGTCGAACGTATTGGTCGCATTAAACCTTTTCTTAAACAAGTAAAGGCAATAAAGGCGGCCTCAAAGCAACCTAAAGGAGTATTCTATGTTTCGAAATAAAAAAGGCGACTATTACCGGATGATGGATTCAGGCAGCACACAGGGGCTGCAATTGCTCGACCTGCTTTTACTTTCCAAGGAAGAGAAGGAGAGCAAGGAAAAAGCCCTTTGGTTCTTGTGGGAAATGAAAGACTGGGAAAAGGCGCTTGAACTCCCCGTTCATCCCCGCATCCGCCCCTATGTCAAAGCCAGAGCTATTGCGATGCGGCATGAGGCACGCAAGGCAGTGCACAATTACCGGCAAGTAAAACGTGGCAGAATTGAAATATTCAAAAACTATATCGAATCTCTGCCCAATTACGGCATTACAAAACGGTTGGCATCATAAATCTATTTTATTCAAGTGGGGAAATATCATGGTTATTTTAATTAAATTGGGGAAAGTTCGTTCCATATCGATGGAATTAAACAAGGATTTCGGCTTTTGGCCGCTTCTCAAACGGACAAGTTACCGTTGCGAAACCATTTTGGATGTGCCATATACTCAGCTCATATTCACATCAGGAAAATGGACACCAATAAGAAGGGCAGCCAATGACCACAAAAAAACTGAAGAAACTGCAAGGCATATTACAGGAACTGACGGCGATTGATCCCGAATTCCCAATCCAGTGGGTGCTGGTATTCGCAGAGATCGCGGCCGAAGAAGGAATATCCTTAAAAGATGTCGCGGAACGCACAGGCATTTCCATGTCGGTTATGTCCCGCACGATCGGCGCGCTTTCCAATGCACGCCGTATGGGAAAACCGTATGGCCTTATCGCTGTACGCAGCGCCAAGGATGATCGCCGCCGCAAGGAATTGTTCTTGTCGGCCAAGGGCAAGAAGCTGGTAGAAAAACTGGAAAAGGCGCTCTAATTTATGCGCCGTTAGAAAAAGCCGGACAGAGTGTCCGGCTTTTTTTATTTCAGGCGGCTTTTTCGCCTTTGTATTTTTCGCGCAATCGCTTTGCGGCCTCTACCATGTTTTCCAGTGCCGCTTTTGTTTCGGGCCAGCCGCGGGTTTTCAGGCCGCAATCCGGATTGACCCAAAGCTGCGTTGCCGGAATAACCTTCGCGGCCTTCTCGAGCAGAACAACCATTTCTTCGACAGAGGGGACGCGCGGGGAATGAATATCATAAACGCCGGGTCCGATATCGTTCGGGTATTTATAGGTACCGAACGCATCGAGCAATTCCATCTGGCTACGCGATGTTTCAATCGAAATCACGTCGGCATCGAGTGCGCCGATCGAATCGATGATATCGTTGAATTCCGCGTAACACATATGGGTATGGATCTGGGTTGTGTCGGCAACCGATGACGCCGATAAGCGGAACGCCTCCACCGCCCAATCGAGATAGGCGGGGCGGTCTGCCTCGCGGAGCGGCAGGCCTTCACGCAAGGCAGGTTCGTCAATCTGGACCACCTTTATACCGGCTTTTTCCAGATCGGTGACTTCATCCCGAATGGCAAGGGCGATTTGTTTTGCCGTGACATCGCGCCCCTGATCGTTGCGGACAAAAGACCAGCAGAGGATGGTAATCGGCCCGGTCAGCATGCCCTTCATCGGAAGATCGGTCAGGCTTTGGGCATATTTCGACCATTCTACCGTCATGGCCCGCGGCCGCGACACATCGCCATAGATGATTGGCGGTTTGACGTAGCGGGATCCGTAGGATTGCACCCAGCCATTTTGGGAAAAGGCAAAACCGTCAAGCTGTTCACCGAAATATTCAACCATGTCGTTGCGTTCCGCCTCGCCATGGACGAGGACGTCGATCCCGGCCTTTTCCTGATACCGCACCACGCCTTCGATTTCCTTTTTCATCGCGGCGATGTAATCGCTTTCATGCAGCTGGCCTTTCTTATAGGCGGCGCGGGCATTGCGGATTTCGGTTGTCTGCGGGAAAGAGCCGATGGTTGTGGTGGGGAACGAGGGAAGCTTGAGATCCGCTTGCTGTAACGTCTTGCGTGTTGCGAACGGGCTCTTGCGTTTGGCCTGATCCGGCGTAACGGCAGAAAGACGTTTTTTGACCGCGTCGTTATGAATTAGTTTTGACGTTCTGCGGCTCTCCACGACGGCATCGCTGGCGGCGAGCTGCGCGATCACGGCATGACGGCCTTCCTTGGCGGCCTTTGCGAGTGTTGCGACCTCGTCCAGTTTTTGTGTCGCGTAGGCCATCCAGCTTCGCACCTCAGGATCAAGTTTCTTTTCTTCCGTAAGGTCGATCGGCGTGTGGAGGAGGGAGCAGCTGCCGGAGATGGAAATATTATCGCCGAGCGTGGCCTTGGCCTTTTCAATCTTGGCAAGGCTATCCGATAAATCATTTTTCCAGATATTGCGGCCATCGACAAGGCCGAGGACCAGATGCTTGCCCGTTTCCTTGGCCTTGGCAATAACCGCATCGAATTGATCCGGTGCGCGGACAAGGTCGACGCCGATCGCCTCAACGGGAAGCGAGAAGGCAAGATCAAGATTGTCCCGCAGGCCATCGAAATAGGTTGGCACGAAAATATGAATCTCCGGCACGGCCGCCTTGATCATGCCGTAGATGGATTTGTAAGCGCCTTTGTAGCGTTCTTCGAGATCGAGCGCGAGGCATGGCTCGTCCAGTTGCAGCCAGTTGATCCCCTGTTTCAAGAGGCGCTGCGCGATTTCGATATAGGCCGCCGCAATGCCGGGCGCCAAGGTGCATCGGCAATCGGTGAAGTCGGCGTTCTTTTTGGCAAGCATCAGGAAAGACACAGGGCCGATGAGAACAGGCAGGGGTGAGAAGCCTGCATCAAGGGCTTCTTGTGCCTCATCGAAAATCTTCGATGTCGAGATTTTGAACTCCTGCCCTTTTTTTAGTTCCGGCACGATATAGTGATAATTCGTATTGAACCATTTCGTCATCTCCATCGCGATAACGTCCTGCCCGTTCTTCTGGCTGCCACGCGCCATGGAGAAATAAAGATCAGGATCGTTCAGGTCGTAACGGTCAGGAATGACGCCGAGCAGGCAGGCGGCATCGAGAATATGGTCATAAAAGGAAAAATCATTGACCGGTACATGGTCGATGCCGGCGTCCTTTTGCAACTTCCAGTGGCGAAGGCGTAATTCCTTGCCTGTTTTAAAAAGTTCGTCGCGGGTGATTTCACCCTTCCAATAGCTTTCGGTGGCTTTTTTGAGCTCACGTTTAACGCCGATGCGGGGGAATCCCAGATTGAGGGCCAGTACCATGGATGATCTCCTTTTCGTCTTGTTTGATTAGCATAAATTCAGGTTTGGTTCGAGTGTTTCAGGACGTTGCAGACAATCGTCTTTGCGCCGGGGCATCCTCGTTGGCGGTGAGCGCCTTTTCCAGATCGCGAATCAAGTCCTGCGGGCTTTCAAGGCCGATGGACAGGCGGATCAGATTCCGGCCAATTCCGGCGCGTTGTCGCGCCGTTTCATCCATCGCGGCATGAGTCATGGTGGCCGGATGCGCTATCAGGCTTTCGAACCCGCCAAGCGATTCGGCAAAGCTGAACAGGCGCAAGGATTCGATGAAGGCGCGGGTTTCCGCCTCCCCGCCGTCGATTTCAAAGCTCAGCATCGCGCCATAGCCTTTTTGCTGGATGCGGGCGATCTGGTGCCCTTCGTGGTCGCGCAGGCCGGGGTAATACACCTTTCTAACCTGTGGATGCGCTGCCAGATATTGCGCAATCTCGCCAGCAGTCTCATCTTGCTGGCGGATGCGGGCTGGCAGCGTGCGAAGGCCGCGCAGAGTTAAGAACGAATCGAACGGCGCGCCGGTGGTGCCGAGGCAATTGGCCCACCATGTCAGGTTCTCATACAGTTCCTTTGTCTTGGAAACAACCGCCCCGCCGACCACATCGCTATGACCGTTCAGATATTTGGTTGTCGAATGGACGACGATATCCGCTCCGAAATCGAACGGTTTTTGTAAGACAGGGGACAGGAAGGTGTTGTCGACCACCACCAGAGTTCCATGCTTCTTCGCTTCGTGGGCGATGGCCTTGATATCTGTAATACGCAGCAACGGATTGCTCGGCGTTTCGACCAGAATAAGTTTAGGCTTGGCCGATAGTATAAGCGGCAGGTTCTGCTTTAGGGTTAGATTGGCAAAGGCGATTTTAAAGTGGCCCTTCTTCGCGCGCGCGGTGACGAGCCTGTAGGTGCCGCCATAACAGTCATGGGGGACGATGATAAGGTCGTCCGGCCCAAGCAGTTGCAGAACGAGGTCGAGCGCGGCCATGCCCGATGATGTGATAACCGCGTGATGCCCCCCTTCAAGGTCCGCGATGGCGCGGCCCAGAAGGTCACGGGTGGGGTTGCCGGACCGTGTGTAATCATAGGGGCGCGGTCGTCCGAAGCCTTCGAATTCGAAATTGCTGGAAAGATAAAGCGGGGGTGTGACCGCGCCGTGTTGCAGGTCCGCGCCAATTCCGGCACGGGCCGCAATTGTACACAAATCAAATGGTTTTTCGTGGTTTGTTGTCATGTCTATTGTCCTTTGTTCCGTCCCGGTGGGCAGGAATGCAAAATTCTGCGGATGCGGATAGGACGATAAAATGCAGCATGACAAAGCTGCGCTCTCTCATCTTCCGGCTATCGCCGCAGGATTTAGCACCTTGCTTGCAAGACGTATTGTCTTTTACAGGTTGCTTCAGCGTCTTTGGGCCTGTCCCTCGGCTGATCTCGATGATGGATTGATCAAAGCAGATAATGTGGCAATCGTCAAATATTTTTGAGCGCGTCGCTGACAAGGTCTGCCTTGTTCAGGGTATAAAAATGTAAATGCGGCGCGCCCCGCATTCGCATGTCGCCGATCTGGGCGACCAGTATTTCGAGCGCCACTTTGTCATGATCCTCGGGTTTCGACCGTTCGAAACGCTCGCGAATATGAAGGGGAACGCTGGCGCCGCAGCGTTCTGCGAATTTTACCATGTTCTCATAGTTCGTAATCGGCAAAAGACCGGGAACCACGGGGCAGGAGATGCTGGCATGCGCCACGCGTTCCAGAAACCGTGAATAGGCATCGTGATCAAAAAAGAATTGCGTGATGGCGCGGTCCGCACCGGCTTCGCATTTCTTTTTAAGGGCGATGATATCGGCGTTGATATCGGGCGCATCGGGGTGTTTTTCCGGATAGGCGCCGACCGATATATCAAAATCGCCGTAAGCCTTTATGCCTTCGATAAAATCAGATGTGTATTGATAATAATCGGCGTCCTGATCGAGCGGCCATTGCAGTCCTTCCGGCATATCGCCGCGAAGGGCCACGATATGGCGTATATTCATGGATATCAGTGTATCGAGATAGGATTTTAGCTCTGTTTTCGTCAGGGAGATGAAAGTAAGGTGACAGGCCAGCGGGCTTTGAACCACGCTCTGCAATGATTTGAGCGTATCGAGCGTTCTATCGCGGGTAGATCCGCCGGCGCCAAATGTCACAGTCATAAACAAGGGATCAAAGGAAGCCAGCTTCGAGGCTGTGTCCTGCAGCGCGCTCAGGCCGTCTGCGGTCTTTGGGGGGAAGAATTCGAAAGAATAGCGTTGGACGATATCTGCGAAAGTTCACCTGCTTCTTCAAGGGTTGACTAACACCATGGCCGTGAAGGCCATGGTGTGTCAAGCGAGTTTTTGTTATGGCTGCCATGCAGGTTCAAATTGCATGGAACGGAG
>CBFGQF010000056.1:0-10062 GCA_965650865.1 uncultured Alphaproteobacteria bacterium
CAGCATGACGGCACCGAAAAACCGTTCGAAAACGAGTATTGGGACCATAAGGAAGAGGGGATTTACGTCGATGTGGTAAGCGGGGAAGCGCTTTTTTCCTCGCTCGACAAGTTTGATTCCGGCACCGGCTGGCCGTCCTTTACCAAGCCGATTGGCGAGGTGATGACCAAGGAAGACCGCAAATTCGGCATGGCACGGACGGAGGTGCGCTCGGCGAATGCCGATTCCCACCTCGGCCATGTATTCATGGATGGGCCGAAGGACAAGGGCGGGGCGCGTTATTGCATCAATTCCGCCGCGCTGCGTTTTATCCCGAAAGATAAAATGGCCGAAGAAGGATACGGACAGTATTTATCCATTTTTAACCAAGATGGTGATACAAAAGACGGGAAATAACCTGCCTTGAAGGGGTTCTCCCATGTCTGCACCGTATAAAATCAATGGTTCCATCGTCGATATGACGGGTGATGGTGTGTGGCCGCACATGTCAGCCGAGATCCGGAATCAGCTTATTTCGAAATTTTTTGATATCGACTGGAAGGTGCATGACATATCCTTGCAGGCCCGCGATAAAACCAACGACGGCGCGCTGGAAGACGCGATTGCCGATTTAAAGGAACACAAGGCCGCCGTGAAGGGGCCGACGATTACCCCGAACAAGGAAGAAACGATTGCGTTCGGCCTGTCGAAACAATGGGATTCACCGAACGGTATTATCCGCCGCGCAATCAACGGCGCGGCCATTTTGCGCAATACGATCGAAATTGACGGCATCGATAAATTCGCGCCGCTGATGAAAGATGTGACGATTGTCCGCCAGGCCGTGGGCGGTATCTACGGCGCGCCGAACGTTGCCATTCCTGGAAAAGGCATTTTAAAACTGGTCTATGAAGGCGATGACGGTGTATCGCAGGTTCTGGTCGAAGGCCGCAAGGTTGAAACAGGCGTGGCCCTTTTGACGACCGAAACGGATTCCTCCATCCGCGATTATGCGCATGCGGTGTTCGGCCAAGCACTCGCCGCCGGAAAATCGGTTATCTTCGCGGGCAAAAACACGATCAACCCGACCTATGACGGGCGTTTCATCGATATTTTCAACGGAATTTACAAGGCATCCTACGAAGATAAATTCAAGGCCGCCGGAATTCATTTCAATGACAAGGTGCAATTGATCGATGCGGTGGTAAGCAAAATCCCGCAAGGAAAATTGAACAACATGATCATTGCCCTGAAAAACTATGACGGCGATGTGGTGTCTGATCAGGTGGCGGGCGAGCATAAATCGCTGGGCCTCATGGATTCTACACTGGTCAGTGCAGACGGCACATTGCTTGCTGATCCGCCGCATGGCACCGCGCCGGATTTAGAGCCCGCATGGCATGAGAAAAAGATTCTGCTCGCCAATCCCGCCGCGCATATTTTTGCCTATGCCGAGGCGATCCGCCACAAGGCGCTGTTAAACAAACAGGCGGAAGGGGAAGAACTGGCGAAGCTTTTAAAGCTTGCTGTCGTCAAAACGATTGAAGAAGGCCTGCCGACCAGCCAGTTAACCGGCGATCTTGCCAAAGACAGATCAAAATCCATCACGGGCCAGCAATTCATCGCCAATGTGCGCGAGACGTTCAGCGCCATGATTTCGTCGCAAAGCCAGCCAAAATCCGCCGCGATTTAATGGTTTATTAAATATTCCGGTTTATAACCGAACAAGAAAGGCCGCCGAGGTGAATAAGGCGGTCTTTTTTTATGCCTATTTTTTCGCGGCTTTCAACGTGTTTTGCATCAGGCAGGCAATCGTCATCGGGCCTACGCCGCCGGGGACGGGGGTGATGGCGGAGGCGACCTTGGCGGCTGTCTCGAAATCAACATCTCCCACAAGGCTCCCCCCCTGCGCTGCGCGCTGCCCCCCCGCTGGCGGGGGGGTAAGGGGGGGAGTGACCCGGTTGATGCCAACATCGATCACGATGGCGCCGGGTTTGACCCAATCACCCTGTACCATTTTCGGGCGGCCCACGGCGGCCACCAGAATATCGGCCCCGCGGCAGATCGCGGCGAGGTCCTTCGTGCGCGAATGTGCGGTCGTCACCGTACAGTTTTCATTGAGCAGCAACTGCGCCATTGGTTTGCCGAACAGATTGGACCGGCCGATCACGACGGCGTTCAGGCCCGAGAGGTTGCCACGCACTGATTTGATTAGCAGCAAGGATCCTTGCGGCGTGCAGGGGACAAGGCCGTCATCCATGCCGAGGAAAAGCTTACCCGCATTGGTGACGGTCAAACCATCGACGTCTTTTTCCGGCGCGATGGTTTGCACAAGGCTTTCCTGCACATCCGCCAGATGTTTGGGCAAAGGCAGTTGCAACAAGATGCCATGGACATCCGGATTGGCGTTCAGGTTTTTGATGACATGGCGGATTTCGGCCTCGGTGGCCGTTTCCGGCAGACGCTGTTCAAAGCTTTCAATCCCAACCTCGGCGCAGGCCTTGACCTTGTTGCCGACATAGACATGGGACGCGGGATCATCCCCCACCAGAATGACGGCGAGGCCGACGGATTTACCCGAAGCCTTGAGCGCCGCGACATCGGATGCGATATCCTTGCGCAGAGTGGCGGCAATGGTTTTTCCGTCGATAATGGTGGCTGCGCTCATGGTGCCTTACGTCCTAATAGAAGAAGATGCCCAAAACAAGACGCTTCAGGATTTCGATGGCCAGAATAATGATGATCGGCGTCAAGTCGATCCCGGCAATCGGCGGGATGAGCTTGCGAAGCGGGCGATAGACCGGATCCGTGATTTTTTCGAGCAGCAGCACGAATTTTGCCGCATAAGGATTGCGAACGTTGATAACGCCAAAAACGATCAGCCAGCTCAGGATGACCTGAAGGATGATAATCCAGAAAGCGACGTCGAGTAAAAGAAGCAGAATTTGGCCGATAGCGGTGCTCATAGGCGGTTTCCCCCGTGCGGAAGTAATGTTTCAATAACCATGTTTCCTGTATAATCGAAAAGACGAAGCGGGCAAAGGGGACTTTTTCATCGTGATTGGGCTGGATTACATTATGGCCGGGTATGTCACCCTCGCAAGCGGCCAGATCAAATGCGAGATCAAGAAATCGCCGGAATTGGCCGTTACCGCGACCGATACCGCCCTGAAAATCGACAACAGCAAGTCGAAGGCCGAACTCAACCAGTTCGATATCGATACGGTTTCCCCCTATGGCCGGAATGCGCAGGTCCATGTCGGCGGCCTTATGAGCGGGGAAATCAAGACCTCTAGCAATGTCAGTATCATGAGCGAGACTTACCCCGCCCTGAATGCCGCCTGCCTGTTGGTCAACAAGATCACGGTCAAAATCCATGTCGACCCCACTATCTATATCGCGCGGGAATATAAGAGAGGCAGTTGCATGTATGCTTCTGTTCTAGAGCACGAACAAAAACATGTCCGTACCGACCGAATTCTGGTCAACAAATATACAGGTCTGATCGCCAAGGCGCTCGACGCGGAGTTCAGAAAAACGAATTATGCGTTTGGCCCGGTGCGCGCCATGAATGTTGATGAAGAGCAAAGACGGATCAGCCATGTGACAAGCCGGATCGTCAAGGACCTTTCTGAAAAGATGAACGAGGAGCGCCGGATCCTGCAACAAAAGATCGACACGCTGGAAGAATATAACCGCGTCAGCAATGCGTGCAAGGGTCGGACCTGATGCTGGGGCTTGAATATATCGCGGCGGGATATTTGCACCTTGCGAGTGCCGCCAATATCGAATGCAAACTAACCAAAGCGCCGGAAATTACGGTGAGTGCGAATGGTCTCGATACCAAAATCATCGAAACCAAAGGAATTCAGGACCTGACCGCGATGTCGCGCGCGGCTGGCACCGAAACACCATACGATAAGGACGCGGTTGTGCACACCGAAGGACTGCGTCTGGGGCGCATCGGGCTCAAGGGGGAATATCAGTTTGAAACGCAAACCTATACCAAGCTTGGTAAGATTTGCATGACCGTATCCAAGGTGAATATCAGGGTGGAACTGGACCCGACCATATACATCGCAAAGGAATTCAAACGCGGCTCCTGTCATTACAATGCCGTTCTGGAACATGAAAAAAAGCATGTCGCGCTCGACCGCAAAATCGTCAACAAATATCTGAATGTCATGGTCAAGGCGGTGAACAACACGCTTAAACATGTTGGCTATGTCCACGGACCTTATAACGTGGAGCAGTTGCCTGCTCTGCAAAAACAGATCGGTGGTATTCTGGATAGCGTGATTGAGCAGTTCTATACCAACATGAACCGGGAAAACGACGCGCTTCAGGTCAGCACGGTCGATACGCTGGCTGAATACGAACGCGTTGATGCGGTGTGCGACGATGCGGAAAAGGAACGGGGCAGGGCCGCGGCCTTTCAGGCGGTCCGCAAAAAATAAGCCGCCGCCCGGTTGGGTGGGCAGCGGCTTTGATGACTTGACCGGCTTGGAAACGTATTCAGGAGAAGGAGGAATTAACCGGTAATTTTTATATTGATCCCTGAATGTGGCGGAAGTTGGGACAAGCGGGCAAAAAATTTCAAAAAAGTTCCAAATAAGAATGAATCGCAATTGGGGGGTCGCTGGCCATCATTTTGGCGGGAAACTCGATTAACCACTTTTTATCTTCTACCGTTGCATTATACTTGCTGTGAAGAATTTTCACGTTCGCTTCCTTATTTAAAATCAACAGCATAAGCATCCAAAAGGTCTTACGATTATGGCACGCACCGGCAACGACACACTCAAAACCCGTAAAACGCTGACGATCGACGGAAAGTCGTATGACTATTTCTCGTTGAAAGCGGCGGCGGAACAGCTTGGCGATATTACGAAACTGCCGTTCACACTGAAAGTGCTGCTTGAAAATATGCTTCGTTTTGAAGATGACCGTTCGGTAACGACAAAAGATGTTAAGGCCGTCATCGACTGGCAAAAACACAAGAAATCCGATGCCGAAATTGCCTATCGCCCGGCACGCGTTTTAATGCAGGACTTTACCGGCGTTCCGGCTGTCGTTGATTTGGCCGCGATGCGCGAAGCGACAGCAAATCTTGGCGGCGATCCGCAAAAAATCAATCCGCTATGCGCCGTGGACCTTGTCATCGACCACTCCGTCATGGTCAATGAATTCGGCTCTCCCGTCGCGTTTCAACGCAACGTGGAAGAAGAATTCAAACAGAACATCGAACGTTATCAGTTCCTGCGATGGGGCCAGAATGCCTTCAACAATTTCCGCGTTGTTCCTCCGGGGACGGGGATTTGCCACCAGGTAAACCTTGAATATCTCGCGCAGACTGTTTGGGTTGAAAAAGACCAGATGGGCCGCGAAGTGGCTTTCCCGGATACGCTGGTGGGGACAGACTCCCACACAACCATGGTCAACGGTCTTGCCGTTCTCGGCTGGGGTGTCGGCGGTATCGAAGCCGAAGCCGCGATGCTCGGCCAGCCGGTATCCATGCTGATCCCTGAAGTCATCGGTTTCAAAATCACAGGCACACCGAAGGAAGGCACGACGGCGACCGACCTCGTTCTGACAGTCACACAGATGCTGCGTAAGAAAGGCGTCGTCAACAAATTCGTTGAATTTTATGGCGAAGGCCTCGACCACATGTCACTTGCCGACCGCGCGACGATTGCCAACATGGCGCCGGAATATGGCGCGACCTGCGGTTTCTTCCCGATCGATGAAGAAACAATCCGTTATTTGAGCTTTACAGGCCGCGATCTCGACCGCGTGAAACTCGTTGAGGCCTATGCGAAAGAACAAGGCCTGTGGCGCGAGAAGGGGCACGAGCCTGTCTTTACCGACACGCTGCACCTCGATCTTTCCGATGTTGAACCATCCATCGCCGGACCGAAACGTCCGCAGGACCGCGTTCTTTTGAAAGACGCCGCAAGCAGCTTTAAAACAATCGAAAACCTCTCCGGTAAAAAAGTCCCCGTCGATGGGGCCGATTATGTTCTGGAAGACGGCGCGGTCACAATCGCCGCGATCACGTCCTGCACCAACACATCGAACCCGTCCGTGATGGTGGCCGCCGGTCTTGTCGCCAAAAAGGCGCATGAACTGGGCCTGACGCGCAAGCCATGGGTGAAGACATCATTGGCACCCGGGTCGCAGGTCGTTACAGATTATTTGAACAAGGCAGATTTGCAAAAACATCTCGATGCCGTCGGGTTCAACCTCGTCGGTTATGGCTGTACGACCTGTATCGGCAACTCGGGTCCTCTGCCGGAACCGATTGCCAATGCCGTTGTCGCGGGTGACCTGACCGTTGCGGGCGTCCTCTCCGGAAACCGCAACTTCGAAGGCCGCATCAACCCACACGTGAAGGCGAACTATCTGGCCTCTCCGCCGCTGGTTGTCGCCTATGCGATTGCGGGCAACATGAATATCGACATTACAAAAGACCCGATCGGTAAATCCAAAGATGGTAAGGATGTTTTCCTGAAAGATATCTGGCCATCGAATGCCGAAATCGCGGCGACCGTGGCGCAATGCCTGACGCCTGAAATGTTCAAGAGCCGTTATTCCAACGTGTTCCTGGGACCACAGGAATGGCAAGACATCAAGGGCGCGGCGAATTCCGAAACCTATACCTGGGATTCATCCTCGACCTATGTGCAAAATCCGCCGTATTTTGAGGGGATGAGCCACACAGCCGGAACCATTTCCAATGTGCGCGGCGCGAAACTGATGGCGCTGTTCGGTGATTCCATCACGACCGACCACATCTCTCCTGCCGGTTCCATCAAGAAAGACTCTCCGGCGGGCAAATATTTGATTGCCAACGGCGTTGCACCGATTGACTTTAACTCCTACGGCGCGCGCCGCGGGAACCACGAAGTCATGATGCGCGGCACGTTTGCCAACATCCGTATCAAGAACGAACTGCTCGATGGTGTCGAAGGCGGCTTCACGAAATATAACGGCGAAGTCATGCCGATTTATGATGCCTGTATGAAGTATCAGGCCGATGGCACGCCGCTCGTCGTGATCGCGGGTAAAGAATATGGCACGGGATCAAGCCGCGACTGGGCTGCGAAGGGCACGACGCTGCTTGGCGTCAAGGCCGTCATCGCCGAAAGCTTTGAACGGATCCACCGATCCAACCTCGTCGGCATGGGCGTTGTTCCACTGGTCTTTAAAGGCGGCATGACACGCGCCGACCTGAAGCTTGACGGGTCGGAAACATTCGATGTGATCGGTCTTGAGGGCGATCTCAAACCTTTGCAGGATGTGACGCTCGTCATCACACGCGCCGATGGCAAGAAGGAAGAGCACAAGCTTCTCTGCCGCATCGATACCGCGGATGAAATCGATTACATGAAAAACGGCGGCATTCTGCACTACGTTCTGCGCTCGCTGGTTTCTGCCAAGGAAGCCGCGGCGTAATATGACTGCCCAAAAGCCCCCTCTATGATGGGGATTCCAGTAAACCAGCTATGTATTCTTCTCGTCTATTAGCATTTTGTTATCTATTCTTTACTAAAGTCTGTTGGGGATTAATAAAATAAAGGGGCTGCGTTATGCACACGACATATCACGAAAAAGACCTGAAATGGGACCGGGGTTTATATCACACGCCGGACGGACATTTTCTAATCGATGCGTTTGGCCAATATTGCCTGATCGAAGGGGCGGAAAAGGCCCATGAAATCCGCATGTGCCGCCGCTATACGATTATTATGAGCTTTGTGCTCGCGGTGGTCGGGATCGGCCTGCAACTTGGATACGGACATAGCCTTCTCTATGATAACGGTGAATTGATCTGGCCGATGATCGCGGCGTTTTTATTGTATCTGGGCGCTTTTCTTTCCTTCCTGTCATTTAATGTATGGGCGCGGATTAAATTGCCAAAGGCGAATGTCGAGCCGGCGCCGTTGAGTGAAAGCTTGTTGATAGAGGCGCGCAAAGGCACGGTTCAGGAATGGTTGATCCTGTCCGCATGGTCTTTGCTGTTCGTATTGTTCCTATTGCTGACGACAAACGACATGATCGCTGCGTCCATTTTTGCAATGGTTGGAATATACAGCGGTCTGTCGGCATGGCTTCATTACCGGCACACCAAAGACTAGCTTCCATAAGCGGCAATCAGCTGTTCTATTTTTTCACGCGGGGCGGGGATGATTTCCCCGCCTTTCTTTTCGGCAAGGCCGGAATGAACAAAGAACTCTCGCAAAGATCGCGTATTGTGATGTTTCAGCAAGAAAGGATCGAGGTCTTCGACGGTGCGATGGTGGAAATGCCTGTCGGCACCGCGTGCGGTTATATCGCCTAGCGCAACGTTGTTCTTCCGTTTGTCCGGCAGTACTCCGGTTTCCAGCGTGATCCGCGCCGCTTCGACAAAAACATCACGCGCGCTTATTTTCGGCATCATAAGCGGGTTTGCCTTTTCGAATTCGTCGACAAGTTTTGTAAGGGTTATGCCCCGTTCATGGATCAACCTTTCACGCACCTTGTCTGCCGTTATTTTCTTTCCATCGACCGTGGTGATCGTTTCCTTCAACGGTGGAAGGATACCAAGCCGATGGCGCCTGCCGATGGCCCAGCGGGCGATATCATCATTTGGTGGCATGATGGAAGGAGTGCGCAAATGGGCCGTGCCCCCATTCTTTTTGTTCTGCTGCATGACAATCAAAGCGCCAAGCGTTAAACCACGTTTTTGAAGATAATTATGTATGTCTTCCCAATACGGGGATTTTATCCCTTGAAAGCGGATTTTGGACGGCGGTGGCAGAGCATTGTTTTTGGCCATGTAAATCATGGCGCGTTTATAGATACGGTAGTCGGACGGCATGGCGAGGCCGGGCGCGCCGACTTTACCCCTTTCGTAATCGGCAACTTCATCCGACAGCTTGATACCTTTATCGTGGTAATAAATTCGCAAAAGATAGGTCCAGCCGATGCTGTCTTTTGGCAGGAATTCATGATCGCCATTGCCGCAGTTCCGGCTATTTGGAAGGGTGCCATATTTATTGCGCACGGCAATCGCGGCTTCTATACGCTCGGTTTTTGTGGGATGGTATTTGAGCTTTGGATATTTGTTTTTTTGCCGTACGGGAAGATCGAAAATTTCCAGCATCTTTTCAGGATGCCTGATCAGATCTTCTTTTGCGGCCTCATGCTCCAGACTCTCGATATTCGCCAGAATGCGGATGGTGCGCGAAATGTCGAAGAACGCTTCTGGTAGCGGGGCAGTATTGCCGATCATGCCGATAAGCTGTTCTGCAAAATGAACAGCGGTCTTTCCCTTCAAACCGGCCTGATCAAGGCCTTGCACCAAAGCGCGGCGGATATGCGAAAGGGGCTTTCTCATGCAGGTTCTGTATAAATCTGACGGGATGAAATCAAGAAAAAATTATTGGACCCACTGGCTCATATCGATTTCGCCGGTGGCCAGTTTTGCTTCGATCTGTGGGCGCAGGATTTTCATGGCTATTTCCTCGGATTGTTTTACCAACGCGGGGAAATCGGGACGGTCGGGGCGATAGGAAACCACATATTTACGTTCGAGGCTTTCTATGGCTTTGCCGAGATTGATCAGGCGTTCGGCCCCGCGTTTGCCCTTGCGGTCTTCATCCGAATATTTATCGATCATTTCGGAATCGCGCTTGCGGTTGATCATGCCAACCGCGAAGGCCAGCTGGACGCCCTCTAAAAATGCCGCCGCCGCCGTGAGAATAGTGGGGATGCGAATGGGGTCCCCGTCAAGTTTTTTGGTCTTTACGGTGTAATTGAAGGTTGTCTTGCGCGTTGCGCCGCGCAGGATGATGCCGCATTTGGCCTCGTCTTCTTTGATTGACACGATCAGGGCGATATTGGAGTCATGTTCTATCTTGATGGCTTTTCCCGCTTGGCGGAACGCGGATTCGGCAAAAAGGACTGACTGGGTATAGTCCTGCTTGTTTGCGGTATCGCATTTTTCGATGATATCGAGGAAACCATGCCGCTCCCAGTCTTCAAACACAACGCGGCCTTTGTAATACACGGCCGCCCAGATATCCGGGTTCCAGTCCTTTT
>CBFGQF010000057.1:0-10052 GCA_965650865.1 uncultured Alphaproteobacteria bacterium
GCGGCCCATGAATTTCTTTTCCGCCCACACGCCATAGCGTTCGCACACGTCGCCTTCGGCATCGCTTGCGAGGGGAAATTTCAGACCGTATTTTTCCTTGAACTTGTCGTGTTTTTTCACGCTGTCCTTCGACACACCGATCACGGCGCAATTCAGTTTGTTCAGCGATGAAATATTGTCCGAGAGCGAGCAGGATTCCGCGGTGCAGCCCGGCGTATCATCCTTCGGATAGAAATAGACGATGACCTTTTGTCCCTTGTAGTCTTTTAACGAGACCGAGCCGCCGCCATCGGACGGGAGGGTGATGTCCGGGGCTTTGTCACCGACTTTTGGTATCGTCATAATATGGCATCCTTCTTGCAAAATTTATAAATGAACCAATATGCGTTAAATCTGTTCTTTTCTTATGAAATGTCAAGAATTTGCCCTGACAAATATCATATTATGACTTATTGTAGATTTTAGTTTTTAGCGGTGACATTCTGCCTTGTTTAAACATGTTCTTACCATAAGCAACCGGACCTTAAAGCTCGGGCTTGAAATCATGCTGGTGCTGGTCGTCCTTGTCGCCATCGGCATCGGCGTGTTTATGTGGCGCCTGTCGCAAGGGCCGATCAGCGCCGCCTTCGCCAAGGATTATATCGAAGAGGCGCTCAGCAACGAAACCGAGCATTTCAGCGTCAAGTTCGACGATATCGTTTTCTCGTGGCCCGATCTTACGGGGCATTTCCAGTTAGACGTCACAGGCCTGCGATTGCAAAAGGGCGATGACGATTCCGCATCGGCCCTGACCATTGATGACGCCGCCATCGGGCTTTCGCGCCGCGCGTTGTTCTTTGGCCGCATTCGCCCCGTCAGTGTCGTGTTGAAATCACCGTCGGTCGAACTGGTCCGCGGGCGCGATGGACATATAGAATTGTTCGTGGAGAACAACGAAATAACAGAAAGCGCCCCGCAAGAAGATACAAAATCCGCCCCCCAGCAAATTGCGGAACTGTTCAAGGATATGTCCACGCGCCGCAGGGGCGGGGGAACGTTTCTTTCGCGTCTGAATGAATTCATTATCAAGGACGCCAGCGTTGCGGTGCGCGACCAGCAGTATGGATTGTCATGGTATCTCACCGACCTCGATTTCCGGATCGAAGAAGTGGATCAGGGCACGGCGGCAAGCCTGACCGTCGCTTTGCCGGGCGGGCAGGGGCGCGAAGCCGGCATCAATGTCGATATGGTCTATCGCAAAGAAAGCGATGATTTTCGCGCCGCCGCCAGTTTCGAAAACATCAACCCGGCCTTTATTTCTCGCTTTCTGACCGTTCCGGATGAGTTGCAGGGGCAGGATCTGTTTTTTTCCGGCGATGTCGAGGCCGCGGCGGATGCGAACATGCACCTGACTTCGGTGAAATTTCATGGCGTGATCCCGCAAGGGGTCATCAGTCTGCCCGACCAATACGACGCGCCTGTGACATTGAAGGACATTGTGATCGACAGTGAATTCGACGGGCAAAAAGACACCCTCACGATTTCCAAGCTGTCCGGATCGCTTGGCGGTATTGCCTTTGAAGGGCAGGGCAGCGCCGATTTCAGCCCGGAAGAATTTTCCATTCCCGTGCGATTGAAAGTGGCCACGGCGCAACTGGCAGATGTGCCCAAACTCTTTCCCAAATCCGAATGGGACGGGGAAGCGTATGAATGGCTTGGCCAGAATTTGTCCGGCGGCAGCTTTAGCGATGTTGTCCTGAACATGGAACTGGCGGGCCTTAAAACCCGCATCGAGGAAGAGGACCGCGATATCTGGGATGTCGATGTGCCGAAGATGACGCTCGATTTCGCGTTCGAAGGCGTCAAGGTCGATTACAGCGATGAGTTAATGCCCGCCGAGAACGCAAAAGGCACAGGCCGTCTCGACCTCGCGGCAGAAACGCTGGAGATCACCGGCGAGAGCGCGATGTTAGGCCAGATGAGCGGCAGCGATATCGAAGTGAAGGTCACCGAGCTGATGACCGTCGGCGGCGGATATGTCACCGTCAAGGCCCATCTGAAGGGGCCGATGGCGACCGCGCTGGAATATATCTCTGCCGACATCATCGGCATGGACAAGGACGAAATCGGTATCGATTACCAAACCGTCAAGGGAGATGCGGATTTGATGGTCGAGGTTGGGCTGCCGACCGTCAAGGATGTGCCCAAGGAAGAGGTGAATGTCGATATCGCGGGCACACTCGGCAATGTGACTATCCCCGGATTGGTTGAAGGGTTGACCTTGTCCGGCGGGCCGATGAATATTGCCACCGAGCCCGGCGGTTTCCGCATCAAGGGTGATGCCCTTCTGGAAGGCCGCGCCACGACATTCGAATGGCACCAGAATTTCGATAGTGCGGGCAAGGATTATTCGATGCAGGTCAAGGCCACCATCGGCGCGGACCAGCAATTGCGGAATCATTTCGGGGTCAATCTTGATGAATATATCAGCGGGACGATGCCGGTCGATGTGGTTTATACATTGAAAGACGGCAACGCCAAGATCGACGTCACCGGCGATCTCAACCCCGTTCGCCTTTATATCGATCCGTTCAAATTCGAAAAGCCGCAAGGCGTGCCGGGAACCGTGAGCGCAAGCGCGTTCCTGAAGAACAACGTCCTGACCGAGATTACAGGTTTGAATATCACTTCCAAGGATATCCGCGTTGCGGGAGCGAAACTGGGGTTTGCCCCGATGAACGGCAAAAGCGCCGACCTTGCGAGTGGCAGCCTGCCCGATATTACATTGGGCGCCACCAAGCTTGCCGCGGATTTCGCGGTGAAGGGCAATGTCATGAATATCACGGCCAAAGGCCCCGTGTTCGATGCCCGCCCGTTCCTGCAGGAAACCGAAAGTTCGGATATAGGATTGAAGGCGAACGCACCCAAGGAAAAGGTGCAGCCGATGGTCATTACGTTGAATACCGATGAAATGATCGCCGCCAACGAGCAGACCTTACGCGCCGCGCGCACCTATCTGGAAATGGATGACGAGGGCGATATCACCGGCATGGAATATGATGCGCAGGTCGGGAAAGGCGTGATCAATGTCCGTTTCCGCCCCGACGAAACCGGCAAGCGGATTTTCCGTTTAAGCGCCACCGACGCAGGAAATGCGCTTTATGCCGCAGGCCTTTACGAGAACGTGCATGGCGGGACGTTGATCATTTACGGCGAACCGCAGGGCGGTGATTTACGCGGCGACCTGTATGGTTCCATGCGCATGGAAAATTTCCGCGTGGTGAAAGCGCCGGCCCTTGCGAGCCTGCTCTCCCTCATGAGCCTGACCGGCGTGACGCAATTGCTTGGCAATGAAGGCCTGGTCTTTTCCAAACTGGAATCGGATTTCGAATGGCGGTTCCGCCCCGATGGCAATGTTCTGGTCATCAAGGACGGGAAAACATCGGGATCATCCGTTGGTTTGACCTTTGGCGGTAACATCAACCGCGGAACGAAGATGACGGATATTTCCGGCACGATCATCCCGATGACGGAAATCAATTCGATCATCGGCAGCATTCCCCTTATCGGCAATATCCTTGGCGGCGATACGGGGTTGATTGCCGCGACCTATACGATGCGTGGGCCGACGAGCGACCCGCGCGTGGCTGTGAACCCGCTCTCGGTCCTTGCGCCCGGATTCCTTCGCAACATATTGTTCGAAGGCGGATTCAAAACCAATATTCCAGGCGTCGATGAAAAATCCGTACCGAAAGAACCCGCCGCGCCTGCGCCAATTCCACCCGCGACAAACAAGGCCAAAGAGGGCGTGAATAGATAGGGTTTCCTGTCATCCTGAGCGAAGCGAAGGATCCCATGGGATTCTTCGGTCGCTTCGCTCTCTCAGAATGACAGTGTTTTTGTTATGCCGTTTTTACCAGCGCGTGTTTTTTCTTGCCTGCGGATAGTTTGATATAACCGTCTGCCGTCAAATCGTTTGCGGACGCCGTTGCCGAGATGTCGGTGATGGCAACATCGTTGATCTTTGCACCGCCGCCTTCGATCAGGCGTTTGACTTCGCCCTTCGAGGCCGCAAGGCCTGCCTGTACGAACAGGTCGAGGACAGAGACGCCGCCTTCGAGTGCTGCCTTATCAATATTGATGGATGGCAGATCACCGCCGACGCCGCCTTGTTCGAACACCTTTTGCGCGGTTTCTGCCGCCGCCAGTGCTTCGGCTTCGCCGCGGCAAAGTTTGGTGGCTTCATGCGCGAGGATTTTTTTGGCTTCGTTGATTTCGGAGCCTTGAAGCGCAGAAAGACGTTTGATTTCATCCATCGGGAGCATGGTGAAACGTTTGAGCAGGGTTTCAACCATGGCATCTTCGGCATTGCGGAACCATTGCCAGTAATCATAGGCCGAGAGCATTTTGGGCGAAAGCCAGACCGCGCCATTGACGGTCTTGCCCATTTTTTCACCTGCGGAGTTCAGCAGCAACGGCGCGGTGAGGGCGAAGAGTTGCACATGATCGGATTTGTGTGCGAGGTCGACACCGTTGATGATGTTGCCCCATTGATCGGATCCGCCCATTTGCAGGATGGTGCCGTGTTCACGGTGGATCGCTAGGAAGTCGTATCCCTGCATCACCATGTAGTTGAATTCGAGCAGCGTCAGCGGGCTTTCGCGCTCCAGCCTCGTTTTGACGCTATCAAAGCTGATCATCCGGTTGACGGTGAAGTAGCGGCCATAGTCACGCAGGAAATCGAGATACTTAAGCTCGCTCAGCCAGTCATCGTTGTTGACCATCATGGCGTCGGTCGGGCCATCGCCGTAGCGCAGGAATTGTTTGAAACAATTGTCGCGGATGTTGATAAGGTTTTCGTTGATGATCTCGTCGGTCATCAAATTGCGCGACTGGTCCTTAAACGATGGATCGCCGATTTTCGACGTGCCGCCGCCCATCAGGGTGATCGGCTTATGCCCCGTTTCCTGAAACCATTTCAGCATCATGATGCCGGTGAGGTTGCCGACATGAAGGGATTTGGCCGTGGCATCAAACCCGATATAGGCGCTTTGTACGCCTTCCGACAATTTTTTGTCGAGCCCTTCGAAATCGCTGCACTGATTGATAAATCCGCGCTCGCTTAGGACGTTGAGAAAATCCGATTTGTATTGTGCCATGGTCATTGCTTTCAGTGTCATCCTGAGCGCAGCGAAGGATCCCGGCGGTGGTCACAATGAGATCCTTCGGGCTTTGCCCTCAGGATGACAAGTCATACCAATCATCCGAAAGATCTTTCCAGCCAGGATTGATGCTTTCTATTAATTCGTTCTTTCTTTTACGGAGCCAGCCTTTTAGCTGTTTTTCTCTCGCAATGGCACTGTTTATATCAGAAGTTTCTTCAAAATAAACGAGTTTTATGAGATTGTAGCGAGCGGTAAAGCCTTCAATTGACTTGTTTTTATGCTCGAACACCCTTCTTTCCAAATCGTTGGTTACCCCAATATATAAAACCTTGTCGGTCTTATTGCTCATCATGTAGATATGATAGGCGTTTAACTTCATGAGATCCTTCGCTGCGCTCAGGATGACAAATTATGGTTGAAAAAACAATATACACCGCCATTGGATTGATGTCCGGCACCTCGCTGGACGCCGTTGACGCCGCCCTGATCGAGACGGACGGGGAACAGTTTGTGCGGCCCCTGGGGTTTGTTTCCCTGCCTTATGACGAGCAGACAAGGGCGGAAATTCGCGCCTGTTACGGGATAAAGGACCGCAGGGATGAAAAGGTTAAAAAAGCGGAAGTCATCGTGGCGATGGAGCACGCCAAGGCCGTGAAGGCTTTGCTGAAAAAAACCGGTCGCGATGCAGGCGGTATTGATTTGATCGGTTTCCATGGGCAAACAATTTTTCATGCGCCCAAAGATAAGGTCACGATCCAGATCGGCGATGCCGCTCTGCTGGCCCGTGAATGCGGCATCGATGTTGTCGCGGATTTCAGAAGCAATGATGTGCAGGCAGGGGGAGAGGGCGCCCCGCTCGCGCCCCTTTATCACTGGGCGCGCGCGCACAGTGTTCTAAAAGACTTTCCTGTCGTGGTTTTGAATATCGGCGGCGTATCGAATGTTACATGGCTGGGTGCGGGTGCAGACGAGATCATGGCGTTCGATTGCGGCCCCGGCAATGCGCTGATGGATGATTGGGCGCAGCGTCATACGGGGCAGCGTTATGATGTGGACGGCAAACTCGCCGCATCGGGACGTGCGCATGATGAATTACTCAATGAATGGTTCAAGCATCCGTATTTCTTACGCACGCCGCCCAAATCGATGGACCGTGACCAATGGGATATTGCGGGGCTTGGCAAGTTGAGCGCAGAGTTGAACAGCATCAGCAGCGCGGATGGCGCCGCGACGTTTTTGAAGTTCACGGCGGAGGCGATTGTGAGATCGGCAGCGTTTATGCCGCAGGTGCCGAAACATTGGTATGCGTGCGGCGGCGGGCGGCATAACAAGGCACTCATGAAATATCTTGGCGCGCGCCTTGCCAAAGAAGGGCTTGGTAAATTGCATTCCGTTGATGATTTGGGGTGGGACGGTGACGCCACCGAGGCCGAATGTTTTGCGTATCTGGGTGTGCGCAGCAAGCTCGGGTTGTTCCTCAGCCTGCCGACGACAACCAACGCGCCGGAGCCTTTGACCGGCGGAGAGTTTTATTCGAAATGACCATCATCAAAACCGCATCAAGCGAAAGCATCAAAGAAGCGGCGGAGATTATCCGCGGCGGCGGGATTGTGTCGTTCCCCACCGAAACCGTTTACGGGCTTGGTGCGAATGCGCTGGACGGTGTGGCGGTTGCAAAAATCTTCGCCGCGAAAAACAGGCCCGCCATCAACCCCGTCATTATTCATGTGGCCAAGCGCGAGGATGCGGAAAAATTTGTCGATGTGAATGCAACGGCGCGCGGCCTGATGCAGGCCTTCTGGCCGGGGCCGCTCACGTTGATATTGCCGAAGAAAGCGGGCGGCGGTGTTTCCGATCTGGTCAGTGCGGGATTGCCGAGCGTTGCGATCCGCATGCCAAACCATCCGGTGGCGTTGCAGTTAATTGAGGCGGCCGGCGTGCCGATTGCCGCGCCGAGCGCGAATTCATCCGGTGAGCCCAGTGCCACCACGCCGCAGCATGTAGCCGAAAGCCTGGGCGAGCGTGTGCCGTTTATACTGGCAGGCGGGCCATGCCAGGTGGGCCTGGAATCCACTGTCCTTGATTTAACGGGCGATGTACCAACTATCCTGCGGCCCGGTGCGGTAACCAAGGACGATCTTTTGGAATATTTGCCGCAGGTTGAAGAGGATTTCGGCGAGGGAAAAGAAAAACCGAAATCCCCGGGGCAATTGTTAAAGCATTACGCGCCGAGCGTTCCCGTGCGATTGAATGCCGTGGATATTGATGCCGATGAGGCGCTGCTGGCCTTTGGGTCTTTGAAATTCATGGGCGTGCGCGGCGGCGGGTTTGCCAAAGATATCGGCGCGGGCCGCCTGATAAATCTAAGCGAGAATGGCGATTTGAACGAAGCGGCGGCGAATTTGTTCGCAGGCCTTCGCAGCCTCGACAACGGAATAAACACCAAAATTGCCGTGATGAATATTCCAAACACGGGGCTTGGCGTGGCAATCAACGAACGTTTGATGCGCGCCGCGCGGGGGCGGTAAAAGATCAATCCCTATAGGTTTGATACCGCACGGTGCTGAGCGGCGTGAAGGCCTTGCCCGACAAGGTGACCGGACCTGATTTAGACCCTATTTGCGGCATCAGGCGCTTTAGCCCCTGATATATTTCCGCCTGATCGCGGTGCGCAGGTACCATGACACAATAAGAAAATTCACCTTTGGCGCCGCGGGCCGTTTCGGTATAGGTCAGTTTTCCGCCATTCGCGTCGAGGAAGGATTTCGCCGCCGCGGCCGTATCCGCATCAATGCCCGCCACGTCGCTGCCGAATGACATTTTGAGCGTGCAATTGACCCTGTTTTCGAACCGCGACAAATCTTCGCGGCGCGTGGCGGTGACCACATTGTGCTGCACCGGGGAAAGGGGCGTCGCGGGCGTCACCGCAGGCAGGTTGCTTGTCGTGCCATATGTTTCCGGCGGTGGAGGAACAATCGATTGCGGCGCGTTGTCGACGGGCGGGGGGACATTGCCGTCTTCACTGGAGAGGATCGGCGCATAACCCGTACCGCGTTGCGCCGGCGCGGCGGTATTGCCGGAATCCTCTGGCGGCGCGCCGAGCGCCATGGGATCGGTCTCGTTCTTCAAAGTATAGGGAACGAAGGGTTTGAGCGGTTCGCTTTCCACCGCGCCTTGTGCGAGGGCAGGGGTAGAGAAGGACAGGAGCAGAAGAGTAAGCGCGGTTTTTTTCATCAGGGCCTTAGATTGTAGAAGAATCAATGACGAAACGGTATTTTACATCAGATTTCAGAAGACGGTCATAGGCTTCGTTGATTTTATCGGCACTTATGATTTCAACGTCGGACACGATGTTATGTTTCGCGCAGAAATCGAGCATTTCCTGTGTTTCCGCAATCCCGCCGATGATGGAGCCAGAGAAATTCAGGCGGCGCATGATGAGCGGGAAAAGGGAGATAGCCTGCGGATTCGATGGCAGGCCGACCTGCGTCAGGGTTCCGTCGCGCTTAAGAAGGTTGAGATAAGATGTAATATCATGATCGGCGGATACGGTGTCGAGCAGAAAATCAAACGATGCCGCAGCGTCGGCCATCTGTTTCTTGTCTTTCGATAAAATTACGTGATGCGCGCCGAGTTTTTTGGCGTCATCCACTTTCGATTCCGATGTCGTGAAAACGGTGACATTCGCGCCCATGGCGGCCGCAATTTTAACACCCATATGGCCGAGGCCACCGAGCCCGACAATACCAACCTTCTTCCCCGGTCCGACTTTCCAGCGTTTCAAAGGCGAATAGGTTGTAATGCCCGCGCAAAGAAGAGGCGCGGCGGCGGCCAGATCAAGTTTCTCATCGACCTTTAACACAAAATCCTGATCGACGACGATGTGTTTCGAATACCCGCCCTGCGCCAATCCGCCATGACGTTTGTCCTGCGCGTTATAGGTGCCGGTAAAACCATTCAGGCAGAATTGTTCCTCCCCGTCCTTACAATTCACGCATTCGCGGCAGGAATCGACCATGCATCCAACGCCAACGGTATCGCCGACTTTGTATTTGGTGACTTTAGGGCCAACCGCCGTGACATGGCCGACGATTTCATGGCCCGGCACCATGGGGTAGAGCGATCCGCCCCATTCATCGCGCACCTGATGCACATCGGAATGGCAGATGCCGCAGAATTTTATGTCGATGGCGACATCCGTCTCACCGGGGTCGCGGCGGTCGAATGTAAAAGGCGCGATAGGGGATGTTTTATCTTTCGCGGCATAACCTTGAGTGGGAACGGGCATGGGTGGCTCCTTTGAGAATGGACAAAAATGACACGTTAAGATTTAGGATGCGGGGATAAAAGGGCAATTGTTTTGGCCGTTTTTTAACACAAGTATTTTATTGACATAATTATTTAAAGTATGTTTTATGAGCCCAAAATAAGGGTGTTTTAAGTGTCTAGGTTTTTAACTGTTTCAATGGGCCAAAAAATTAATGTGTCGGAAGATGCGGCGCGTATTTTGCGTTCCGCCACAGAAGCCGCCGAGCGCATCATCGCGCGGCGCGAAGCATTGGACTGCGAAGGAAGGCAAGATCAGACGCTATATGTCGCTGCGGGTGAAGAGCACGATATAAATTCACACTTACTCCACCACATGGTGGTTTTACACAAGCTGAAAAATCAATTCACCAGCGTCGCAGTGGGTAGCGAGTATTCATGGTACAACCAGATGAAAATCTGGATGTATCTTAATGAAGGAAAATTGCCCGATAATTATGTGCGGGATTTATGCCTTAAGAACAAGCCCGGTAACCCCACATCATTACATGCAGTCATCGGTTTTGGCGATGCCTCTGAATCTTTACAGCGCTTCTATAGATTTCTTGTAGAAAGTGATATTCCCGCAGTTTTAACTGATGC
>CBFGQF010000058.1:0-9707 GCA_965650865.1 uncultured Alphaproteobacteria bacterium
CGACCAGTTGCCATCAACAAAGGGCGCGTTATAACGGTGTGCGCCTGTGTCCCGTGTCTGGCACGCGCCAGCTGGGACCGGGTTTTTTCATGGCGGCAATTTCCGCATCGACTTCTTCTTTCGCTACCATATAGACGGGCATGAAGTCAGGATCAAACGGGACGGATGCGAAGGTTTCCCTGTTCGATGTTATGGATGCAAGTCTTAGGCTGTGATGCAGATAGCCGTCTTTGTCCGGAAGGTCGGCGAGTCTTGCATAGGCATAATCGGCATCTTCAAGCCTGCACAATGTGCCATAGGCGGCCAAGGCTTTTATGTGCATGCCAGGGCGCGTAGATGACTCTTCCAAAATTTTCCGCATATTCTCCCGCTCGACGAAAAGAAAATTGATGCTGGCCGTGTCGACATTCTCGGGATTGTTTTTATAAAACAGTATTTGGTTGGCTTTAAACAGGTTTTTAAATTCGCGATAGCCGAGCCTTCTGTGTGTGTTCTTCAGATCTTCGGTATTTTGCATGTTGGCATAGGTTTGAAGATCCGGCAGGCCACCATAGCCACGATCCGAAGGCCACTCCTTCACAAGTTGCCGGTAATTTGCAAGGACGCGTGCGCCTATATCGCTATAGACGGGCAGGCCGCGGATTTGTGCAAAGAAAGAGCCGAGCATTGTTGCCATATATATGGAAAACTACCGGTTGTAAATCTTTCTTTTGCGGATGACATCGCCGTGCGCTGGAAAGCCTTCATAATCCGCCATGGCGGTCACGGCGGGTTTCAGGACGTTGAATCCTTCTGCCGTAACGCGGCCGATCGAAATGCGCTTCAGGTAATCCCAGATAGACGTACAGGAATAAGAATGCGCCATGCCGCCGGTCGGCAGGACGTGGGTAATACCCATCGCATAGTTGCCGAGCGAGGAGGGGGAATTTTCCCCGATCAGTATTTCCCCTGCATTGACAAGACGCGGCAACACATCGTCCGGATTTTCAACCTTCAGCACGATGTGTTCGGGCGCGTACTCATTGGAGAGCGCGATAGAATCTTCAAGGCTGTCTGTCAGAATCACGCCGCCATAGGATTTCATGCTGGTCTCCAACCAGCCACGCTGTGGCTCTGCGGCGTTGTTAATCGCGTCAACGAGCCCTGTATGGACGGCATCGGCCAGTCTTTTATCGTGTGTGACCAGCAAGCCGGCGGAATCAGGGCCGTGTTCCGCCTCGTTCAGGACATCCAGAACGGTATTGGCCGGATCGGCGCTGCCATCGCACAGGATAATCGCTTCGGATGGACCTGCGGGCATGCCGGGGTTGATGATTCCGCCGACCAGTTGTTTGGCGGCGGCCCCCCACGGGGAGCAGGGACCGAGGACTTTGTGGACTTTAGGCACCGTTTCCGTACCGTACGCCATGGCGGCAATCGCCACCGCGCCGCCGGCCTTATAGATTTCGGTGACGCCGGATACTTCCGCGGCATAGAGGATGACATCGCTGACCGATCCATCGGGGCGCGGAGGTGTGCAGATAATCACTTTCGGCACTTTGGCGACGACGGCCGGAACCGCGAGCATATAGACGGCGGACGGGTATAAATTTTTACCGCCCGGCACGTACAGCCCGACCGAGGATATGGGCGTTACACGTTCGCCGCCAAAGACGCCCGGTTCTATTTCAACCATCCAGTCCAGCTCGGCACGGCGCATCTGTTCTTCGTTGAATTTGCGAACATTGGCCGCGCAACGGTCGATGGCGGCGGCCAATTTGGGGTCGATTGTCCGGCGTGCGGCGGCGAATTCGTCTTGCGTTACGCGCAATCCCGTAGACAAGTCGGCTTTGTCGAACCGCCTGGCGTAATCCAGAAGGGCCGCATCACCGTTAAGGCGTACGTTTTCAAGGATTTCAGAAACGGGGCCGGTTACATCCTCGATATCGGCTTGCGCCCGCTTCAGGATACGTGCCTTTGTTTGCGCATCCGTTTCCGACCATTTGTAATATCCTACAGTCATTTCCACCCCTCCTGATTGCACTGCAATAAAAGCGGTTTTATATTTTTCTGTAAAGAAAAATGCGGGCGGCGGCGTTGCAGCACATTTTTTTCGTTTACTCTTACTCCTTTCTTTAGGATTTTGTGCTTCAATGGAAGTATATTCCCGCCAGCACAAGGATGAATACGGATGAGTGAGCAGAACCTTAAAACGGCCCAACCCAAAGTTGCGGTTGAATGGATTGTTGATCCTCTCACCCACAGCGATCTCAATGATCTGTGCGATGCGACCGAAGCGGCGATCGAAGGCGGCGGCGGCTTCGGATGGGTGAACATGCCAGAGCGCGCGACGCTCGAACGGTACTGGCAAGGTGTTATTGCTGCGCCAACGCGCTGGTTGTTTGTGGCGCGGCTTGATGGCGTTATATGTGGCACTACGCAACTGATCCTGCCCCCTGGGAACAACGAGGCGCAGGCGCATATGGTGCAGATGACAACGAACTTTGTTGCGCCGTGGGCGCGCGGTCACGGCCTTGCCCGCATGCTGCTCCAGACCGTGGAAGACAAGGCGCGGGAAAAAGGCTTTGCCGTCATCAATCTGGACGTCCGCAGCACAATGGATAAGGCCATCTCGCTTTATGAAAGTCTTGGCTATGTCCGGTTTGGCGAACACCCCTATTCCGTGCGCGCGCAGGGAAAGACGATCATGTCTTATTACTATTATAAAAACATCAATCCGGGCTTCTTTCAGGGCTGATTTTCCGTGATAGGGGGATGACTTGGCATGGGTGCCAACTATCTTTATACTGCAAGGCAATATAAAGGGAGCGCATCATGGCCGGATTCCGCGGAAAGATTTATGATTCCATTCTGGAGACGATAGGGGCAACCCCGCTGGTCAGGTTGCCGCGCTTTTGCGCAGAGTATGGCATCAAGGCCGATATTGTCGCCAAGCTCGAATTCTTCAACCCCCTATCATCCGTTAAAGACCGGATCGGCGCGGCCATGGTCGAAGATGCGGAGCGCAGGGGCCTGATAACCCCCGGTAAAACCGTTCTGGTTGAACCGACATCGGGCAATACGGGTATTGCCCTTGCCTTTGTCGCGGCGGCCAAAGGATACCGCCTGATCCTCACCATGCCGGAAAGCATGTCGATCGAGCGCCGCAAGATGTTGAAACTTCTTGGCGCGGAACTGATCTTAACCCCCGCCGACAAAGGCATGAAGGGCGCAATTGCAAAAGCGCAGGAATTGTTGTCGGAGGTGAAGGGTGCATACACGCTCGGCCAATTTGACAATCCGGCCAATCCCGAAATCCATCGCAACACCACGGCGATGGAAATATGGAATGACACGGACGGCAAGGCCGATATATTGATATCCGGTGTGGGGACGGGCGGTACACTTACCGGCGTTTCCGATGTCCTAAAGAAAAAGAAGCCGTCTTTCAAAACCATTGCTGTTGAGCCATCGGCCAGCCCGGTTCTTTCGGGCGGCGCCCCATCCCCGCACAAGATACAAGGGATTGGCGCCGGATTTGTGCCAAGCATTCTGGATGTGGGTTTGATCGATGAAATTATCAAAGTCGATAATGACGATGCCTTCAGGATTGCGCGGGAGGTTGCGAAATCGGAAGGCCTGCCCGTCGGCATTTCATCCGGTGCCGCCCTGTGGGCCGCGATGCAAGCCGGACTTCGTCCAGAAAATGAAAGCAAAATGATTGTCGTGGTTATGGCGTCCTTTGCCGAGCGTTATCTTTCCACGGCGTTGTTCGAAGGGCTTGAATAAATATGATGTCCCTTATTCAATCCATCCGTACGCGCGATCCGGCAGAGCCAACCCTGGGCGAAGTTATATTCGCCTATCCGGGATTTCATGCGGTTGCGATCTTTCACCCCTTCGCGCAATTTTTATGGCGCTATAATTTGCGGGCGCTGGCGCGGATATGGGCGCATATCGGGCGTTTCTTCACCGGAATAGAAATCCATCCGCAGGCGCAGATCGGCAAAAATCTTTTTATCGATCATGGAATCGGGGTCGTGATAGGCCAGACGTCTGTGATCGGCGATGATTGCACAATTTATCAGGGGGTCACACTGGGCGGTAAAGGCAATGGCGTGGCCGGTGAAAAGCGCCACCCCACAATAGGCAACAATGTCGTGATCGGTGCGCAAGCGCAAGTGCTAGGACCCATCACAATAGGGCATGGCGCGCGCATCGGTGCAGGCGCGGTTGTCACGGCCGATGTGCGTGATGGTGTGACGGTGGTCGGCAATCCGGCGCACGAAATAAAAAGAAGCGATGCGAGTGATGGCTGCGCCTATGGATTGCCGGATGGTGAATGTGCCGATCCTGTCGAAGAAAAGATTATCGAGATAGAACGGAAAATATCATCCCTGCAAACGCGACCATAGGGCGCGTTTAGTCTTTGGGGCGAGATGATTTTTCGTCGATACCACCAATGCCTTCGCGGGATTGCAGCACCGCAAACACATCATCGGGTGTGATCCCTTGATCGGCCCAGAGCACCATCAGATGAAAGAGAAGATCAGCCGATTCCGCCTTTAATTTTTCGGGGTTTCCCTGCACGGCCTCAATCGCCGTTTCCATCGCTTCTTCCCCGACCTTCTGCGCGATCTTGGGCGTTCCCTTTTCAAAGAGGGAGGCAACATAAGATGATTTCGGATCGGCCTCCTTGCGCGAGAGGATGGTTTCGAAAAGCGTGTTCAGGATATGCGCTGTCATTGCTACATCGCTTCTTGCAGCGCGCGGCGCGGGTCAATCGCGCCGTCATAAAGGGCAGTGCCGATGATCATGCCTTCCACACCATGGGGCGCGGCATTGCGCACCGCGCGGATATCCGCCAGTGACGCCACGCCGCCAGACGCGATGACCGGAATCGATGTCGATTGCGCCAAATGGATGGTTGAATCCATATTCAGGCCCTTGCCCGTGCCGTCGCGCTCGATATCGGTATAGATGATTGCGGCGGCGCCCGCATCTTCGAACATGGCGGCCAGTTCGGTTGTCTCCATGTCGGATTCTTCAACCCACCCTTCGACGGCGACGCGGCTTCCGCGTGCATCGATCCCTACAACGATCTGGCCCGGAAACAGGGCGCAAGCTTCACGCACAAGGGCGGGATTTTTTACCGCGACCGTACCAAGGATAACGCGGGATATACCTTCGGCTAGCCAGTCTTCGATTTGTTTCAGAGAGCGGATCCCGCCGCCGAGCTGAACTGGCAAATCGGCGGCGGAAAGAATACCGCGCACAGCATCGACATTGACTGGCTTGCCATCAATTGCGCCATTCAGATCGACCACGTGAAGCCAGGAGAAGCCGGCCTCTGCCCATTGCCGCGCCTGAAGCGCCGGATCATCGTTGTAAATGGTCGCCGCATCCATATCGCCTCGGTGCAGGCGGACGCATTTCCCATCTTTTAAATCAATCGCCGGATAGATAATCATAATAAATTCTAGTATAGATTGAGCACTGTTTTGTAAAGACGGCAAGGAGACAAACATGGCATATGATGACAACAATATTTTCGCCCGCATTCTGCGGGGCGAAATCCCCGCCAAGAAAATCTATGAAGATGATTTTGCGCTGGCTTTTCCCGATATTGCGCCCAAGGCCCCCGTTCATGTTCTGGTGATTCCCAAGGGGAAATATGTGTCGATGGCCGATTTTGGCGAAAATGCCACCCCCGAAGAAATAACGGGTTTCTATCGCGCTGTTGCCAAGGTGGCCCGTGATCTGGGCCTGACCGAACAGGGCTTCCGCGGCATCGCCAATACAGGTGTCCATGGCGGGCAGGAAGTGCCGCATTATCATATTCATCTTTTGGGTGGTCGCGTGATCGGCCCGATGGTCAATGACTGATTAACGGCAGCGATGAATCGGGAAAAGAATAATATTATCGATCATCGGTTCCGATGCGATTGATGGCGCCGGGGCAAAGCAGATCCCATCGGTATCCCAACTTTTTACAAGGCCCGCGGCTTCGTTTTCCAATTCTGTCAGAACATAATCGGCAATTTCCATGTGGGCCCGCGCCTGAACAGCCAGAACAGTGCAAAGCGCATGCGCCGGATGGTCATGGTTCTGGATAGAAGCCTGCAGCGATTCAAGGAGATCGGCGAGCGATTCCAGATCTTCGGGAATATTACAGAGAAGATCAAACAATTCATCGCCCTGAATCGGATGGCGATGATAATTGGCGAGCCATTCGGGGCCGTAATCGGAGACGATTTTATCGGCTTCCATCTTCAGGGCCGTTGCCACCGGAATGTCGTGATAAAATTCCGCAGCAATACGTTGGGCGGAAAGCGCGATGGAGAGCAGCGCCGAATCCGGCTCGATTTCGCTTAAGGAAACATGCAGTCCGTATTGCGTTTCGGAATCAAGGGGCGCGTCCATATTCATCGCATCGTTCACGGCGATTGGAACGACCAGATAGGCATGTAATCTTGCAATATCTTCTTTGGTAACGGCGGACATGGCTGAATGATCCTTTTGGATTAAAAAGAATAGTCAGCTTTATTGTTACGCCGATAAGGTGAACAGGCCCTTAAAGAAGTATAAACAAAGGGTTAACCCCTAGACTTTTGTGACGAAACTATCCAGAACGCGTTTTGTGCCGCCGGAAGAAAAGGCGATATCAAGCTTGTTGCCGTCCATATTGATGACAACACCGGTGCCGAATTTGTCGTGGGAAACGCGGTCTCCGCGTTGGAAGCCCGCCGCCGAAGTCGGGATCAGAGGGCTTTCTGATGCCACGCGCCGGGCGGTGCTATCGACGTAATTTGTCTGACGCTGGAAACGTTCACCGCCGATGCCCGAGGAATCCCAATGCTTGGATCTACCCGTATTGCCATACAGGCCCTCATCGGACTGGATCTCCACATCTTCCTCCGGCAGTTCATCGACGAAGCGCGATGGAATGGCATTGATCCAGCTTCCATACATGCGGCGGTTGGCGGCGTATGATATGTAGGCCCTTTTCCGCGCGCGCGTAATGCCGACATAGGCGAGGCGGCGTTCTTCTTCCAGCCCCTTCAGACCATTTTCATCCATGCTGCGCTGGGAGGGAAACAGACCTTCTTCCCACCCGGGCAGAAAGGCGCAATCGAATTCCAATCCTTTCGCGCCGTGCAGGGTCATAATCGTGATCATTTCGCCGGATGTATTTTCCTGATTTTCCATGACGAGCGCCACATGTTCCAGGAACACGGGGAGCGATTCAAATTCTTCCATGCCTGATACAAGTTCTTTGAGGTTTTCAAGGCGGCCCGGCGCTTCCGGTGATTTATCGGTCTTCCACATATCCGTGTAACCGCTTTCATCCAGAATGATGCCGGCGAGTTCCCCATGATGCGTGTTGCCGACCCGCGATTTCCAGCGTTCGAAATCATCGTAGAGTTTCATCAATGTGCCGCGGACTTTCGGTTTCAGTTCATCCGTTTGCGTGAGATCCATCACGGCCTGATACAGGCTGATGCCCTTTGCGCGTGCATGGGTGTAAAGCGTTTGCACAGTAGTGTCGCCAATGCCGCGTTTGGGTGTGTTGATAATGCGCTCCAGCGCCAGATCATCGTTCGCCTGATTGACAACGCGCAAATAGGCGAGCGCATCACGCACTTCCATCCGTTCATAGAAACGCGGGCCGCCAACAACGCGATAAGGCAGACCCAGCTGAATAAAGCGTTCTTCGAATTCGCGCGTCTGGAATCCGGCGCGGACCAGAACGGCCATTTGGTCAAGGCCCCATCCTTTTGTCTGCAAAGATTCAATCTCTTCGCCAACCCAGCGTGCTTCGGCTTCGCCGTCCCACAGGCCGCGCACGCGAATTTTTTCACCAGCCCCTATGCTGGTGAAAAGTTCCTTGCCAAGGCGGCCTTCGTTGTTGGCGATCACCGCGTTTGCGGCGGAAAGAATGTGCCCTGTGCTGCGGTAATTTTCTTCAAGGCGGATAACGACCGCGCCCGGGAAATCTTTTTCAAACCGCAGGATGTTGTCCACTTCCGCGCCGCGCCATCCATAGATCGACTGGTCGTCATCTCCGACGCAGCAAATATTGTTTGATCCCTTGGCAAGAAGGCGCAGCCAGAGATATTGTGCAACGTTTGTGTCCTGATACTCGTCGACAAGAATATATTTGAAGCGGCGGTGATAATCCGCGAGGACATCCGCGTTTTCCGGATCTTTGAAAATCGTAATGATATGCAGCAAAAGATCGCCGAAATCGCAGGCGTTCAATGTGCGCAGGCGGTCTTGATACTGGCGGTATAATTGGCCGATTTTTCCGCCTGCGAGATCGCCGACATCATTGTAGTTCAGATCGCCGGGGCCGAGCGCCTTATCCTTCCACCCGCTGATTTTATCCGCGACCATTTTCGGCGGCCATTTTTTTGTATCGACGCCTTCGGCTTCCATCAATTGTTTGATCAGGCGGACCTGGTCATCCTGATCAAGGATCGTGAAGGATGATTGAAGTCCGACAAGATCGGCGTGACGGCGCAGCATGCGGGCGGCGAGCGCATGGAAAGTGCCAAGCCACCACCCTTCCACCGGCATGCCTCCGAGATTATCGGAGACGCGATGCTTCATTTCCGCGGCAGCCTTGTTTGTAAAGGTGACGGCGAGAATCTGTCCCGGAAAGGCTTTGTTCGTAAGGAGCAAATGGGCGAGGCGCGTCGTGAGTACGCGCGTTTTACCAGTACCCGCACCGGCCAGAACCAGCACAGGTCCTTCGGTTGTTTCCACCGCCTGACGTTGTGCAGGATTAAGGGAGTCCAGAGCGGAGGCTGGGGCGGCGGTAACATTTTGCATGCAAAAGACATATCGCCGCCGGGCTGTGCGGGCAAGGATTATTCGGCGAAAATCATGCAAATAGCGCGTTTCGTCTGGAAGGCCGGGGCTTACTCAATACCGGCCATGTGGCGTTCATGGGGCGTTGGCGCAGCGGCCACCTGATTGCGGCCGTTGTGCTTGGCCGTATAAAGCGCGGCATCGGCACGTTCAATGATATTTTCTATGCCTTCGCCTTTGTAATGTTGGGCAACACCGATGGACATAGTGATGCGTCCCAGAAGTTCGCCGTTAGAACGATTGACGATTTCCTTGTTGGCAAGCGCTTTGCGCAACCCTTCCGCCACCGCAATACCGGCATCAAGATTGGTTTCGGGCAAAAGAATGGTGAATTCTTCACCGCCATATCGCGCTGCGATGTCGCGGCCCTTGATTCCATCGGTCAGGGTGCGGGCGACAAGCCGCAGAACCTGGTCGCCAACCTGATGACCAAAATTATCGTTGAAGCTCTTGAAATGGTCGATATCCAGCAGGAGTAGGGTAAATCCCTTGCCGTTTTGATTGGATTCACCGATCAGGCGGGCTATCTGGTCATCGAAAGCTTTGCGGTTGGCAAGCCCTGTGAGACTGTCTGTGATGGCTTCCTGACGCACGCGGTCCATGTCGCGTTTCAACTCGCCCATGGCGATGGTGCTGCGGTCCAGTTCCTCAACCAGTTGCTGATTTTGTTCGAGAAGCTGTGCGGTGCTCGCTGCAATCCCCTTCAAGTATTGTGCAAGTTCGACCGGTGAGGTAACGGTGGTCAAACGCTCCGTGACTTCCGTGAGGGTCTCCGAATAGTCCCCTGTCGTTTCCTTGACGTTTTTAATCAGCGTGGAAACATCTTCGAGCGTAGAATAAATCTGCTCGCTTGC
>CBFGQF010000059.1:0-9565 GCA_965650865.1 uncultured Alphaproteobacteria bacterium
CGTGCTCGGCGCGTTGATCGTCTATCGTCTTGGGACCTATATTCCGGTGCCAGGCATCGACCCGATGGTGTGGGAGGAAATTTACGGCCAAAAGGGCGGCGGTATTTTGGACATGTTCAACATGTTTTCCGGCGGCGCGCTTCAGCGTATGACCATTTTTGCCCTGAACATCATGCCGTATATTTCGGCGTCCATTATTATGCAGTTGGCATCTGCCATGTCTCCAAAATTGGAGGCCCTCAAGAAGGAGGGCGAGTCAGGCCGCACCAAGATCAACCAATATACGCGCTACCTGACTGTGCTGCTCGCTTCCGTTCAGGCTTATGGTCTGGCCGTTGGTCTTGAAGGTATGCAAGGCTCGATGGGCTCTGCCGTCATCGATCCCGGTTTCTTCTTCCGTGCCTCCACCGTTATCACGATCGTGGGCGGCACTGTCTTCCTGATGTGGCTTGGTGAACAAATCACCCAGCGCGGCATTGGCAACGGTATCTCCCTCATCATCTTCGCCGGTATCGTGGCGGAACTGCCGCGGGCTTTCGGCTCCATGCTGGAACTGGGCCGTCAGGGGCAATTCAACGTGCTGGAACTTGTTGGTATCCTGATCATGATTGTGGCCGTGATCGCGTTCATCGTGTTCATGGAGCGCGCACAGCGCCGCGTGACGGTTCAATACCCGAAACGTCAGGTCGGCAACCAGATGGCGGCGGCGCAACAAAACCACATTCCGCTGAAGCTCAACACCGCCGGTGTTATCCCGCCGATCTTTGCCTCCTCGCTCCTGCTTCTGCCGCTCACCATCATGAACTTCTCCGGTGCGGCGCAAGGCGGCGGCTTCTTGTCGCAACTGGTGGGATGGCTGCAACACGGCCAGCCGCTTTACATGGCGCTCTATGGCGCATTGATCGTCTTCTTTGCGTTCTTCTACACGGCGATTGTATTCAACCCGCAGGAAAATGCCGAGATGCTGCGCAAATATGGCGGCTTCGTTCCAGGCGTTCGTCCGGGTAAATCGACGGCGGATTATTTCGATTACGTTCTGACACGCATCACGATGATCGGTGCGCTTTATCTCGTCTTCGTCTGCCTATTGCCGGAAATGCTGATTTCGCATTACAGCATCCCGTTCTATTTCGGCGGGACATCGCTGCTCATCGCGGTATCCGTCACCATGGATACGGTCGCACAGGTGCATTCACACTTGATCGCCCACCAATATGAAGGCCTGATCAAGAAGAACAAACTCAAAGGAAAACGATAGACCATGAATTTGATCCTGATTGGCCCGCCGGGTGCGGGGAAGGGGACACAGGCCCAGATCCTCGAGGCGGAATATGGTCTCAAGCAACTATCGACGGGTGATATGCTCCGCGCGCAAATTGCCGCCGGAACAGAACTTGGCAAAAAGGCCAAGGAAGTCATGGATGCCGGAAACCTTGTGCCGGATGATGTGATGATTGGCATGATCGCCGATTGCATCGATGCGCCGGAATGTGCAAAGGGCGTTATTTTTGATGGCTTCCCACGTACCGTGGAACAGGCGAAGGCGCTTGATAAAATGCTCGCTGAAAAGGGCAAACCGCTTCATGTCGTGATCCAGTTTGTGGTGGATGAAGAAGAACTGGTCAACCGTCTGCAAACCCGCATCCAGCAAACGATTGATGCCGGAAAAGAACTGCGCGGCGACGACAATGTCGAAACCTTCAAGAAACGCCTTGGCGTTTACCGCGACCAGACCGCGCCGATTTTGCCGTACTATGAACAAACAGGCCTTTTGAGAAAAGTCGATGGCATGCAGCCGATCGATTTCGTAACAACGGAAATCAAGGCGCTTCTGAAATAATTTAAAACCCCGCTGATTGGCGGGGTTTGTTTTAGGGCTGAATTAGTGCTGGCAAAGCGATGCTGCTTTCACACCATTTTTCCGCTTTTCGCAATGTGCCCTCTTTCATTTGCACATATACTTCTGTGTCGGACATATTGATCGTCGTGCCTTCGCATGAAACAAGCAGGCTATCTCCACCAAAAGAAATATGTCTGGCAATGCAGGACAAATCCTGGCCAAAAACATTGTTCGCAAAGGCTTCTTTCATGAGGGAGTCGGAATTCAAGGACATTTCAACATCTTCCCCATCCTTTGAAAAACGGACCGCATCATATGAAAGACTTGCAATGACGCCATCAAGCTCTCCACCATTCAATTGAATGGTTACGGGGGCTATATCGCTCAAAAGCGTAAAGGTGCCTTGCTCCGCTTTATCTCCCAGAAATTCGGGGCAGGCGGTGCCTTTTGTTCTATGTTCCTGTGCGGCAACGGGTGCCGCGGCGGCAAAGGCGGCGAAAATCAATTTAGCGGTATTGCGCATATCAAATTCCTATTCTGAAGGTTGAGGATATTTATCTTGCTTCAGAAATTATGTCAATAAAAATCAAGGTGCTCAAACCCGCGGAAATCCGCCAAAATATGTGTTGACGGGGCGGGTTAGACCTCCTATATTGCGGCAAATCTTAAAGCCCGCCCGAAGTTATGGTTCCTCGTAACCCTTTGCTTTTCAAGGCTTTTTGATGGTGTAGGACCTGATATTCCGGGTCCGTTTGATATGATCAAAAAGGAGAAACTATGGCTCGTATTGCCGGGGTTAACGTACCCGATAACAAACGCGCGCTGATCGCCCTGACTTATGTTCATGGTATCGGCCGTCACACATCCACCCAAATTCTGAAGGCTTGTGGCATCGATGAAGCCCGCCGCATGAACGACCTCAGCGAAGATGAGCTGAACGCCATCCGCGCCGAAATCGATTCCGGCAAGTATGTCATCGAAGGCGACCTGCGTCGTCAGATTGCACAGAACATCAAGCGTCTGATGGATATGGCCTGCTATCGCGGCCTGCGTCACCGCCGCCACCTGCCTGTTCGCGGCCAGCGCACACGCACGAACGCCCGCACACGCAAGGGTCCTGCAAAACCAATCGCCGGTAAGAAACCGGTCGGTAAATAGGACCTGAGGAAGGATTTAGAAAATGGCTAAACCAGCAGCAGCGAAAACCGCTAAAAAAGTTAAAAAGAACATCACCTCCGGCGTTGTTCACGTTAACGCAACTTTCAACAACACCCATGTCACCATCACAGATGATCAGGGCAACACAATTTCGTGGTGCTCCGCCGGTCTCGTCGGTTTCAAGGGGTCCCGTAAATCCACGCCGTATGCCGCCCAGCTCGCCGCCGAAAACGCAGGCCGCAAAGCGCAAGAACACGGTATGAAGGAAGTTTACGTGGAAGTAAAAGGCCCGGGTTCGGGACGCGAATCCGCGCTCCGCGCCATCAGCATGGTCGGCCTGACCATTCGTGCGATCAAGGACATCACGCCTGTTCCGCACAACGGTTGCCGCCCGCGCAAACGCCGCCGCGTGTAAAGTTTGATGTGATAAGCGATAAGTTTTCTTATCGCTTATCATTTACTTCTTACCAACTAGTAACCAGAGGCCGGCTAAGAACCGGATGACGTGAAAGGAAACGAAAATGATTCAAAAGAACTGGCAAGAACTGATCAAGCCGCAAAAAATTGAGATTGCCCATGGCGCGAATGCCAAGACGACAGGCAAAATTGTTGCCGAACCGCTGGAACGTGGTTTCGGTCTGACGCTGGGCAACGCCCTGCGCCGTATCCTGCTGTCGTCCCTGCAAGGCGCGGCCGTAACAGGCATCCAGATTGACGGTGTTCTGCACGAGTTCTCCTCCATCGAAGGCGTTCGCGAAGACGTTACAGATATCGTCCTGAACGTGAAGGCAATCTCCGTGCGCATGCACGCCGAAGGCCCGAAGAAAATGCGCGTTCACGCCGAAGGCCCATGTGAAGTGACCGCCGGTATGATCGAAGCCGGTGCGGACATCGAAATCATGAATCCCGATCTCGTGATCTGCACGCTTGATAAAGGCGCGAAGTTCAACATGGAAATGACGGTCAACACGGGCAAAGGTTACCGCCCGGCGGCCCTGAACCGCCCAGAGGAAGCGCCGGTTGGCCTTATTCCTGTCGATTCCGTTTTCTCTCCGGTTCGCAAAGTCTCCTATGAAGTCGAAGACACACGCGTTGGCCAGATCACGGACTACGATGCCCTGACGATGCAGGTGGAAACCAACGGCGTTATTTCTCCGGAAGATGCCGTTGCCTATGCCGCCCGCATTCTGCAAGATCAGCTGCAAGTCTTCATCAACTTTGAAGAGCCCGATGCGCGCGAAGCCGGTGAAGAGGCCGATGAGCTGCCGTTCAACCGCAACCTGCTGCGCAAAGTGGACGAACTGGAACTGTCCGTCCGTTCCGCAAACTGCCTGAAGAACGACAACATCGTTTACATTGGCGACCTCGTCCAGAAAACGGAAAGCGATATGCTTCGCACACCGAACTTCGGCCGCAAATCCCTGAACGAAATCAAGGAAGTCCTGACAAACATGGGACTGCACCTTGGTATGCAGGTCGAGGGCTGGCCGCCAGAGAACATTGAAGAACTGGCAAAACGCCTCGACGATCCGTTCTCGAACTAATTTCGTGGGGCCGCGTCATTATGCGGCCACACAAAAGGACATTGTGTCCGCCCCTGTTTTCTATCGCGAGATGCTGACAGGCAGTACCATGGGACCGATGCGTCGGCCCGCAGTGAAAAAAAGGAGAACGCCATGAGACATGGTATCAAACAACGTAAACTGAACCGCAACTCGCAACACCGTCTTGCGATGCTGGCCAACATGGCGGCAGCTCTGGTCAAGCACGAGCAGATCGTCACAACTCTGCCGAAGGCAAAAGAACTGAAGCCTTTCATTGAAAAGCTGATCACACTGGGTAAAAAAGGCGGCCTTGCAAACCGTCGTCTTGCCATGTCCCGCATGCGCGACGAAGCACAAGTGGCCAAACTGTTCGATGCGCTGGCAACACGTTATGCCGACCGCACAGGTGGTTATTCCCGTGTTCTGAAGGCCGGTTTCCGTTATGGCGACAATGCGCCGATGGCGGTGATCGAGCTGGTTGACCGCGATGTCACAGCCAAGGGCCAGGACAGCGGCCCGGTCTTTACAGACAGTGAATATGAAGAAGAGGCGATTCAAACCGCCGCGCCGGCCAAAAAGAAAAAGGCCGCAGCGTAATTTTCCAAAAACGGCGCCTGCGGGCGCCGTTTTCTTTTGCGCCATCTGATGTCATCCCGGCCAAGCATCGCGCGAGCCGGGATCTATGCGTTGTTGATGGCGATCACTATGGATCCCGGATAGTAAGTCTCGCTAGCCAAAGGCAAGCTCGACGTAACTTCCGGGATGACGAGGTGGGGGTGCTCTGCGTGTATCGTATCGAAAATAAGATTGGCCAAACTCTGCGGGTTTTTACAAATCCGCTACGGCTTGTTTTGCTGTTTTGTCATTCCGAACCGTGCAAAGCACGTGTGAGGAATCTTCTTCATCTGTTTGTGCATTAAGATCCCCCCGCTTGCGGGGGGATTAGAGGGGGGAGCCTTTAAGTTTTAGTCCCGTTTGCGTGGTGTGGCGCGAAGGATGAGGGAGGACAGGCCGCCGCCATAGGCCGGGGCGGGTTCGTCCTTTTCATCTTCTTGTATGGCCGTGTCATTGTCCGCCTTCGCGGGGACGATGACCTGTGGCTGTGCCGTGACCGATTTATTGCCATAGGTATGGGCGGCGGATGGAAAGCTGCGGGCTTTGACCTCCTTGGCATATTGGGCGACGGCATTGCTCACATCGGTCGCGATATCCGCATAGGTTTTGACGAATTTCGGCTTTTTGCCGATGGTCATGCCGAGCATGTCTTCGGCCACCAGAACCTGTCCGTCACAGGCGGCGGAGGCCCCGATGCCGATGGTGGGGCAATTGACGGCCTTGGTGATGTCAACGGCGAGCGTTTCGGCCACGCCTTCGATGACGAGGGCAAAGGCTCCTGCCTGATCGATGGCCTTGGCATCGTCCAGAATTTTGGCGGCGCCCGCGTCATCGCGCCCTTGCGCCTTATATCCGCCGAGGGTGTTGACGGATTGCGGCAGAAGGCCGACATGGCCCACGACCGGCACGCCGCGCGTTGAAAGATAGGCGATTGTTTCAGCCATCTCCGCGCCGCCTTCCATTTTCACGGCGGCTGCGCCCGTTTCCTGCAAAATGCGGGCGGCATTGCGGAAAGCAACCTCCTTTGATTCCTGATAGGTGCCGAACGGCATATCGACGACGACAAGCGCGTTTTGGCTGGCGCGCATCACCGCCTGACCGTGGCGGATCATCATATCCAGATCGGCCTGCAGGGTAGAGGGATGGCCATAAAGCACCATCGAAACGCTATCGCCCACGAGCAATACATCGCAGTGGGGATCGAGAAGGGATGCCATCGGGGCGGTGTAGGCGGTGAGCCAGACCAGCGGTTCGGAACCAGGCGTTTTTCGGGATTTGATATCGGATATTGTTTTGCGCATGGACACACCATAGCGCGGCAAAAAGCAAAAGGAAAGCATGCGCAAAGCCATAGTCTTGCCCTATTCGCCCGTTAAAAAAGTTCCTATGCTTACAAGATGTTAACAGAATTGACAGGACGCAGGAGCATGATGAAAAACATAGGCGCGGTAAGGATTTTGCAAGGGGCAGCGGTTTTGATGATTGTGCTGGGCGCAGGGGCCTTTGCGCAGGACAGCCGGATCGTCCCGTCATCACAAATCGATGTCAAAATGTCCTATGCGCCGGTTGTCAAAAAAGTGTCACCCGCCGTTGTCAATATCTACACAAAACGTGTCGTCCAAAAGCGCGTCAGCCCGTTTATGAACGACCCGTTGTTCCGCCAGTTTTTTGGCGATTTCGGGATGCAGGGTTTGACGCGGGAGCAGGTGGAAAGCTCGCTCGGGTCCGGCGTCATCGTTGATAAAGGCGGCGTTATTGTTACCAATTCCCATGTCGTCGACGGCGCGCAGGAAATTGTCGCCGTGCTGAATGACGGGCGCGAATTCGACGCGAAAATATCTCTGGTCGATACGCGCTCTGACCTTGCCGTTTTACGGATCGAACCGGAAGGGGAAGATTTGCCGTTCGCACCGCTGACACCCAGTGACAATCTGGAAGTCGGCGATATCGTGATTGCCATCGGCAACCCGTTCGGTGTGGGGCAGACGGTGACCAGCGGGATTGTTTCCGCCCTTGCGCGCTCCTCCCTCGACATCAATGATTTCAATTTCTTCATCCAGACCGATGCCGCGATCAACCCCGGCAATTCCGGCGGGCCGCTGGTCGATATGGATGGCGGCGTGGTCGGCATCAACACGGCGATCTATTCGCGCAGCGGCGGGTCTCTGGGCATTGGCTTTGCGGTGCCGAGCGAAATGGTGGCAACCGTGATCGCCGCGGAAAAAGGCGGCGATCATTCGAACAAAGCCATCGTGCGTGCATGGATGGGATTGAACGGGCAGGCCGTCACCGCCGATATTGCCGACTCCCTCGGCCTGAACCGTCCCGCGGGCGTGCTGATCAACAAATTGCACCCAGCAAGTCCGCTACTCGATGAAGGGATGAAAGTTGGCGATGTTGTCACGGCGGTCAATGGCCGCGTGATCCGCGATCCGGGAGAGATGAAATTCCGCCTTGCGACCATCCCTATCGGCGAGGAGGTTAAAATCGACGTTTTACGCAAGGGCAAACCTTTGTCGTTTAGCGTTAAAACCATTGCGCCGCCGGACGAACCGTCGCGCGACGAACGCACACTTGGCGGGAATAGCGTTCTGCGCGGTGTCGGTGTTGCGAATATCAACCCTGCCGTGGCGGTGGAACTCAACCTGAAAAACGAAATCGATGGCGTCGTCGTTACGGATGTGAGCGATAGCGGGCGTATTTCCCGTATCCTGCGTCCCGGCGATATCATTGTGTCTGTCAACAATGTGGCCGTGACCAAGGTCGGCGTTCTGGAAGAGGTGCTCAAGAAAGCGGCGGCGGCCGGTTCCTATGCCTTGGTCGTTGATCGTGATGGTGTCAAAACACAACTTATCATCCGCTAAGCCATTCTTTTAAGACGAAAAGGCCTTTTGGGGATTGCTTTTCGTTCACGGTCCGTTCAATAGTACGGAGATGGCAAACGACCTATTCGGCAGCGATGAAGAGATAGACAGCGAGGCACCGCGCCCGCTGGCTGACCGTCTGCGTCCGCAGGGCCTCGAAGACGTTGTCGGGCAGGATCATCTGGTGGGAGATGATGGCGCTCTGCGCCGCATGCTTAAGGCCAGTACGCTGTCTTCGATCATTCTGTGGGGGCCACCCGGATGCGGCAAGACGACAATTGCCCGGATCATCGCCCAACACACCGATCTGCATTTCGAACAAATCTCCGCGATCTTTTCCGGCGTTGCCGATTTGAAGAAAGTGTTCGAGGCCGCCAAGCTTCGCCGCCGGAATGGCAAAGGCACACTTTTATTCGTCGACGAGATTCACCGTTTCAACAAATCACAGCAGGATGCGTTTTTGCCCGTGATGGAAGACGGCACGATCACATTGATCGGCGCGACAACGGAAAACCCGTCCTTTGAACTGAATGCGGCTTTGCTTTCGCGTTCGCAGGTGCTTGTCCTCAAACGACTTGATGATGCCGCGCTCGAACAAATTCTCGAACGCGCGGAAGAAGCGGCGGGCAAAAAATTGCCGCTCGACCGCCAAGCCCGCGAAACATTGAAGGCGATGGCGGATGGTGACGGGCGGTATGCGCTGAGCCTTGCGGAACAAGTTCTGGCGCAGGATGCGGAGCTGGATACGGCCGCCCTGTCGAAACTTTTGCAAAAACGCGCGCCTCTCTATGATAAGGCGGACGAGGCGCATTACAACCTGATCAGCGCCCTGCACAAAAGCGTGCGGGGCAGTGATGCGGATGCCGCGCTCTATTGGCTTTCGCGCATGCTGGAGGGCGGGGAAGACCCGCGTTATATCGCACGGCGCATGACCCGCATGGCGGTGGAGGATATCGGCCTTGCCGACCCACAGGCCGTGCAACAGGCACTCGCCGCGTGGGAGACGTATGAGCGCCTTGGATCACCCGAAGGGGAACTCGCGATTGCGCAGGCGATTATCTACATGGCGACCGCGCCGAAATCGAACGCCGCCTATGTGGCCATCAAATCCGCACGCCGCGCCGCGAAAGAAACCGGTTCCCTGATGCCGCCGAAACATATTCTCAATGCGCCGACGAAGTTAATGAAGAACCTTGGTTACAGCCAGGGTTATGAATACGATCACGATGCCGAAGGCGCCTTTTCGGGGCAGGATTATTTCCCAGAGGAAATGGAGCGCGAAGTATTTTACGATCCGCCGGAGCGCGGGTTCGAGCGCGAGCTTCGTAAACGCCTCGATTACTGGGCGAAATTGCGGGAGAAGAAAAATGGATAATTTTCTGGCCGCGCACACGCCGTTCGATGACGAAGAGGCCGCCGATATTGCCGCCATTCGTAATTTGATTGCGGATCATCCGGAGTGTTATTGGCGAAACCATTTCACGCCGGGCCATGTGACGGGATCGGGCCTTCTGATCAGCGCCGACGGAAGCCGCGTTTTATTA
>CBFGQF010000060.1:0-9564 GCA_965650865.1 uncultured Alphaproteobacteria bacterium
CCGTCGAAGAGGAGCAAAGTCGCGCCGGAGGCAAGACCGGTGATCAGCCAGTTCCACATCATCCAGCCGCAAGTGGTGAAATAGAAAACCCTATCGTTTTCGCGCACATTCGTCTGGAGCTGGTGTTCCTTCAAATGTTGCAACAACGTGCCGCCATGACCATGAACAATGCATTTCGGAATGCCCGTCGTCCCGGAAGAAAACATGATGAACAAAGGATGATTGAATTCAACCCGTTCGAATTTCACATCGGTGCCAGCGGCAAAATCACGGCACAACACCGCATCGGCGAGGAAGGAAATATCAGGGTTGTCATTCGTGAACGGCACGACAACGATATGTTCAAGCCCCTTCAATTGCGGCGCGACATCACGCACCTTTTGCAAACAATCGAGCATTTTTCCGTTGTAGAAATATCCATCGACGGCGATCAGGATTTTCGGTTCGATCTGGCCAAAGCGATCGATCAAACCCTGGGTTCCGAAATCAGGCGACGCCGACGCCCATATGGCGCCGAGCGAGGTGGCCGCAAGGCATGCGATAATTGTTTCCGGCATATTCGGCATATAGGCGGCGACGCGGTCACCCTTTGTAACGCCCCATGCAATGAATTGTTTTTGCCATTTGGCGACTTCGGCGTAAAGACCCGCGAAGGTTAGCGTGCGTTCATGCCCGTGTTCATCACGGAAAATGATGGCCTTGCCGTCATCGCGCCGCTTTAGAAGATTTTCGGCATAGTTGATGCGCGCATCCGGATAGAATTTTGCCCCCGGCATCTTACCGCCGCCTTGCAAAACCACATCGCCCTTGTCACCTATAACCCCGCAAAAATCCCAGACCGCATCCCAGAATTTTTCGGGATGATCGACGCTCCATTGCCAGAAGGACTGGTAATCAAGGCTATTGTGCCCCAGCCCTTTCATAAAGGCGGCAAGCTGCGTTTTTTCTGGATGAGAGGGGGTCCAAAGCGGTGTGTCGGTCATGATATTGGTCCGTAAGGCGGGGGGTTCCGGGCGATTTTTGCCATGATAAATCCTTTTTCGCATCAGTGCCATAGTGTGGACACAGGCGGCAGATAGGCTAGATTAGTAAAGTAACCAAAAGGTGAAGGCGCATGTCGTTTCGCAAAATTCTTTTCCCCCTCCTGACATTTTTTTCATTTTTTATAATTAATTCAGCATCTTATGCCCAAGACAGCCGTGTTTCCATCCGCCTTTTGCCTGAAAAGACAAAGCTCAGCGGCGGTGAAACGCTCACGGTCGGTATCGAGCAGACGATTGAAAAAGGATGGCATACATACTGGATCAACCCCGGGGATTCCGGCACTGCGGCCCGTGTTGAATGGTCGGGCCTGGAAGACAAGATCGAGGCCGCCCCTATTGCATGGCCCACACCGAAGCGCCTGCCGATGGGCCCCCTTACAAATTTCGGATATGAGGACAAGGTCACGCTTCTTCAGGATATCACCCTGCCGGACAATCTTCCCGCAGGCCCGGCCACCATTAATGCCACGATAGACATTCTGGTCTGCGAGGAAATATGCATCCCCGAAACCCATGAGGCGTCCTTCACAATCAACGGAGACCAGAAACCCGCCGCCGCATCCATAGAGGCGGCACGCGGGAAATTGCCAATCGATATGCCATGGAGCACATCGGTACGGGAGCAGGAAGATAATCTGATAGTGGAGATTACCAGCGACCAGATATCGGCCTTTAAAAAATTGGGCAGCATTGAACTCTACCCCGAAGAATGGGGTCTTATCTCCAACCCCGGCAAAACCGTTTCCATGGCGAATGACACAAGCCTGACAATGGTTCATCCAAAGGGTGATCGCAGCGCGAAAGAAGTCGCGGTGTCCAAATATGTCATCGCCTATGAAGATGCATCCGGCGTGCGCAAGAGCGTGCGTGTAACGGCAAAGAGCGATTCCATGCCCGCCGCGACCGTGGTGCCGAACGATAATATCAGCCTTGCCCGTGCCGTTCTTTTCGCCGTCTTCGGCGGTTTGATTTTGAATTTGATGCCATGCGTCTTCCCCGTGCTGTCCATGAAGGCACTAAGCCTTGTGCAACTCAAGGATAAGGAATTGGTCAAGGCCCGCCGTCACGGCCTTGCCTATACGGCCGGTATTATTTTGTCCTTTGCACTGATCGCAGGCGTGCTGATCGCCCTGAAAGCGGGCGGCGCGCAAATCGGCTGGGGCTTCCAGTTGCAAAACCCCGCGATCATCCTGTTCCTCTCCTATCTCTTCTTCCTGCTGGGCCTGAACCTCGCCGGATTTTTCGAGATTGATTTCGGCCTCGCCAATGCGGGTGCGAAGCTAACGCAAAATAGAGGCCTGAGCGGATCGTTCTTCACCGGCGTTCTGGCAACGATTGTCGCCACACCCTGTACCGCCCCGTTCATGGGCGTCGCCATGGGATATGCGCTAACACAACCCGCCTATGTGTCCATCACGGTGTTCATTGCCCTCGGCTTAGGGCTTGCGCTGCCCTATCTGTTGCTGTGCTATATCCCCGCCCTGCGTCACAAATTGCCAAAGCCCGGACACTGGATGGAAACTTTCCGCCAGTTCCTGGCCTTCCCGATGTTCGCCTCAACCTGCTGGCTGCTCTGGGTGCTCTCACAACAAACGGACCATATGGGTATTTTCCTTGCGATGCTCGGCCTGCTTGCCCTCGCCTTCGGCATCTGGCTCTGGAAAGTGCGTCCGCAGAAAAAGACGCCAAAGTCGATCGTTATTGTCTTATCGCTGGCCATGTTCGGTTTCGCGCTTTCAACACTCGTCATCGACCGTCATGTCGATACAATCGCCTATGGCGAAACCGCCACGGGATTATCGGAGGCGTTCACACAGGAAAAACTCGACGCCTATTTGAAAGACGGGGAGCCTGTGTTCGTCAATATGACGGCCGCATGGTGTATTACCTGCAAGGTCAATGAAAAGGTCGCACTCAGCATCCCGTCTACGGAAAAACTGTTTGCAGACCATGGTATTAAATACCTGAAGGGCGACTGGACCAACCAGAATCCGGAAATTACAAAATTTCTGGAATCCTATGGACGCAGCGGCGTGCCGCTCTATGTTTATTACGCCGCAGGCAAAAAGCAGGGAGACGTCCTGCCGCAAATCCTGACCCCCGGCATTGTTGAAAAAACCATTACACAGTCATTAGGAGATTAAAGCATGATCAAATCCCTTTTCCTTGCCGCACTTGCCACTGTGGCGATCAGCGCCGCTATACCGGCAAATGCCGCTGTCGAAATCGGCAAACCGGCGCCCGCATTCACCGCGACCGACTCCAACGGCAAAACGCATAATCTGTCCGATTTTGCAGGCAAAGTAGTCGTGCTCGAATGGAACAATCCGGAATGCCCCTATGTCGTGAAACATTATGAATCCGGCAATATGCAGAAGTTGCAGGAGACATACACAGGCAAGGACGTTGTCTGGCTGACTGTCAATTCCGGTAAGGCCGGTAAACAGGGCGCGCTCGATGCCGCCGGCGCCAACGCCTATGTTGAAGCGCAAAAGGCAAAACAAACGGCCTATATCCTCGACGCAGATGGCACCATCGGCAAAGCCTATGACGCCAAGGTGACACCGCATATGTTCGTGATCGATGACAAAGGCAATCTTGTTTACGACGGTGCGATCGATGACAATGACAGCGCGAAGGCTGAAGATGCGCTGACCGCGAAGAACTATGTGTCCGCAGCGCTCGATGCCGTTCTGGAAGGCAAAGCGGTTGAAACATCCAAGACAAAGCCGTATGGCTGTGGCGTGAAGTACTAAGCCCGCAGAGCGCAATAGAACAATTACGAAAACCCCGGCTGTAAACCGGGGTTTTTTGTACCCGCCTGTTTTTTCAAAAATCGCATCGCGCCGCCATTTTATGCTATGACAATCACAGCGAGTCGGATTACACTTATCAACATAGTTATTCACAGCCCTTCCGCATTTCGCCCATGACATCCATGCCTTTGAAAATAAAAGACTATCATCGTACCAGCCCGTCTGCGGAAGCGGACGCAGGCGTGGTGCGCCTGATGCTGGGCATGGATGGGCGGATCGTGTTCGCAAGCCCCGCCTTTGAAGAACTGGCCGGACAGGGCCACAGCAACGGGATTGATTTCCTGGATATCGCGTCCTTCGAAGATCCGGACGAAGCGTTTCGCCATTCGCCCCTGCTGTTTGCCGGAAGCGATTCCATTTTTACCGCCCTGCGCAGCGGTGTTCACACGGTTCGATTTGCGGCAACGGGCGAGACCGCCGATTTGCAATTCGATATTGTGCAGGCACAGAACGGCAACCGCTTCATCGTCGCCTCTGCCTTGGCGAACGATCAGGATTTCAATGCGAGTGTGCAGGATTTTATCAATCATCCACCCGCCGAAAACGACACGCACTCTCCCTTTGCCGAACTGACCAGCGATCTTCTGGTCATGGCTCGTGAAGACGGCACCTTTGCGCATATCAATGATACATTCACCCAAACGCTGGGCTTTGCACTGGATAATCTTGAAGGTCGTTCTTTACTCGATCTTGTCCATCCGGACGACCGCGCCGTTGCGCGTCCCATGCTGCAAAATCTCATGCACGGTGAGGCCGACGGGACAGTCTCCTTTGAATGCCGCATGATATCCAGCGAAGCCCGCATCCATTGGGTGGAGTGGAACCACAAATGCCTTGACGGCAGAATATACAGTGCGGGCCGCGACATCACCCATATCAAACGCCTTGAACAAGCGCTGGCGGATCAGGAGCGTCAGTTAAGCGAAGCCGAAGCCATCGGCCATATGGGGCACTGGCATTGGCCGATCGGGCAACAGGCCATTGAATTTTCCGACGAGATTTATCGCATCTTCGGCGTAACACGGGATCAATTCCACCCGATGCTGGATAGCGTCAGCGCGATGCTTCACCGCCGCGATTCCTCACGCATGATGCAGGTGTTCCAGCGCGCCATCATTGAACAAAACGATCACGAGGTTGATTTCCGCGTGATGACGCCGGCCGGGGAAACACGTTATGTCCGCTGCCAAGGGCGGTGCGAGTTCGATGGCAGTGGCGATGTTGTCGGTCTTTACGGGATTATGCAGGATGTAACGCCATCTTATTTGCATGAGCGGGCGTTGCGCGAATCCAAGGAGGCGGCCGAACGCGCCTATGCCGCCAAGTCGCAATTCCTAGCCAATATGAGCCACGAACTACGCACGCCGCTGAACGCTATCATCGGTTTTTCCGAGATGATGCAGCAACAATTGCTCGGCCCCATCGGCAACGACAAATATCTCGATTACATCAAAGGTATCCGCGAAAGCGGAGAACATTTGCTGGAGCTGATCACCGATATCCTCGATATGTCGAAGCTTGAAGCCGGAAAATACGAACTCGCGCTCGAAGACATCAAGATCGCCAAGATTATCCGCCTTGCCGTTCATATGATGGAAGGCCGTGCCGTAGAAGCAGGCATTCGCATGAACATCCATGTATCGAGCGAAGATATGTAGATTACGGCAGACCGCCGCGCGATCATGCAGATCATGCTCAACCTTCTATCGAACGCCGTGAAATTCAGCCACCCTGAAGGCCGCATCAATGTTGAATGTATCGACATGAACGAATTCGTATCCATTCGCGTGCGCGACCACGGCATTGGCATTCCTGCGCACAAGCTCTCAACCATTACCAATCCTTTTGAACAGGCCGCAAATCAATATACACGCGGACATGAAGGATCAGGGTTGGGCCTTTCCATCACGAAAGAACTGGCGGAGCTGCATGGCGGGTCGATCCACATTGAATCACAGATCGATGTGGGCACCACGGTGACGATTCGCCTGCCCAAGCACGCCAGGTCAGCTTAATTTTTATCAGGGACAAGAAGAATGACACGTCCGGTTGCCTGCGGCATCGATTTCGGCACATCCAATTCAACCGTCGCCGTTTCCGATGCAAAGGGAAAATATCTTGTTGAACTGGAAGACGGGTACACAACGTTGCCAAGCGCCTTGTTCTTTCAGAAATCGAAAGGCCCGCTTTTTGGCAGGGCTGCTATAGATGCCTATATGTATGGTGATGAAGGCCGGTTTATGCGCGGCCTTAAAAAAATTCTCGGCACATCATTGATGGAGGACAAGACGTTGGTGGGAAGCCGCAGCGTCACTTTCACGGAAATATTACAAATCTTTATCGGCCACCTGAAAGCGCAAGCCGAGAATGCCGCAGGAAAGGCGATTGATCATGTCGTGATGGGGCGCCCCGTTCATTTCCACGACAATGACGAGGACGCGGACCAAAAATCAGAAGCCACGCTTAAAAAAATCACGCACGCCGCAGGTTTCAAGCATACAGAGTTTCTGTTCGAACCCATTGCCGCGGCCTTTGCCCACGAAGAAAAGATCAATGGCGAAAAACTGGCACTTGTGGTCGACCTTGGCGGGGGTACATCGGACTTTACCGTTATACGCCTGTCGAGAGACAGAATGGAACATGATGATCGTCGTGAAGACATCCTTTCAACGTCCGGCGTACGCATCGGCGGGACCACGTTCGATTACCGTATAGCCCTGAAAAATTTCATGCCGGAACTGGGAATGGGCAGCCAGTACCATGACATTTTCGAAAAAGACAAATATATGCGGGTCCCAAACCATGTCTATTTCCAGCTATCCGACTGGGCCATGGTGAATTTTGCGCAGACGAAGGCCGCCATCAGCGAGACCATGGACATCAAAAAGCGGTCACGATCCCCAAAAAAAATATCCCGCCTTTTGAAATTACAACAGGACCATCTGGGCCACGCGCTTCTGGGAGAAGTGGAAAAGTCAAAGATCGCCTTAACAGATGCCGAGACCGTTCAGGCCCGCTTTGCAGAACTCGATGAAGATTTTGCTGTGTCTTTGAGCCGAAGCGGATTTGAAGATACAATTGGCGATGATGTGGCCCGCATCTTCGGCTCCATTACGGAATGCCTCTCGCTGGCCGGTGTAGCACAAGAGCAGATCAATCTGGTCATTCTGACGGGAGGATCCACCGAACTGCCACTGATCAACCGCCTCGTGCGCGAAAAATTTCCTCACGCCACTATCTCTCAAGGAAACAAACTCGATAGCGTGGGATTGGGCCTCGCCTACCGAGCCTCACGCATCGTTTAATTTTCCGAGGCTTCGGCCGGTAGATAGCTGGCCGCGTCCGCGGCGCTTTCCGATGCGAGACAGGCTTCAAGGCCTTTGCGATAGTCCGGATATTTAAGCGTAACACCCAGTTCGGATTTGATGCGGTTGTTGAGAACGCGCTTATTGTCCTTGTAAAAACTCCGCGCGATCGGGGCCATGTCCGCCTCTTCATAGGGCATCAAGGGCGGAGGCGTAATTCCCAGCAATTCGCAAGCATACGTAATCACTTGCCAGCTCGGCACCGGATCATCATCCGATAGATTATAGGCTGCGCCCGGATTGGGGTTGTTCATCGATGCGATCAATGTCTGGACGATATCTTCAACATGGATGCGGTTAAACACCTGCCCCGGTTTGTTGATGCGCCTTGCGACACCGGCGCGCACCGAATCAAGCGCACTGCGTCCCGGCCCGTAAATTCCCGCAAGGCGAAAGACATGCAGCGGAATCCCCGCTTCTTCAAAAAGAGAATACCATTGCGCCTCGGCACGGACGCGGCGGGAACCGCGCTGGTTGTTCGGACGAATTTCGGACGTTTCATCCACCGTCCCGCCATCGCGGTCTCCATAAACGCCGGTCGTGGACAGATAGCCGACCCATTCAAGAGATTTAATGTTCAGGATATCTTCGGCATGCATGGCAAAGGCCGGGTCGCCCATATCATCGGGTGGTGTGGAAATCAGCAAATGCGTCGTGCCTTCCAGAATGGAATACGGGTCACCCAGCGGATGTTCATAATCAAAAAGATAGGCCTTTACGCCCTGATTGCGCAAAAAGGCCCTTTTTTCGGGGTCGCGAGTCGTGCCGGCGATACACCAATCACCCTTGCGCATCAATTCATGCGCGAGGTAGTCACAGGTATAGCCATACCCGAAACAGAATAGTTTTTTCATTGCCTGAACCAATTTCACACCGTCTTTTTGTTATTTGATTTGTCCGGTTCGGGACTGTTTAAAAATCTACGTTTTCGTAGTGTTCCACAGGCGTAAAGCCCGGTATCCGGTCTTCCAGCAGCGACTTAAAGCCGGGGCGCGACTTCACACGGGAATACCAATCACGGGCCGCATGATGTTCGTCCCATGGGACATCGCCGATATAATCGATGCAGGACAGATGAGATGCCGCCGCGATATCGGCAAGGCTGAATGCCTCACCCGCCAGCCATTTGCGTTTTTCGCACAGGAAGCCGATGTAATCGAGGTGGTAGTGAATATTGGCATGTCCTGCGCGGATGGAAGGGCCATGCGGCTCCCCCAGTTTCAGGAAACGCTTCATCAGTTTTTCACCGACAAGATTGTCCGTCACTTCGCGGTTGAATTTCACATCGAACCACCCGACAAGGCGGCGCGTTTCCGCGCGTTGCATCGGGTCCGCGCCCAGAAGATTGGTTTCCGGGTAAACTTCTTCGAGATATTCGCAGATCACCTGGCTATTTGACAGAATCGTTCCATCCGATTCAACCAGAACCGGCACGTCGCCCGCCGGGTTCATCGCGAGGAACGCCGTACGGCGTTCCCAGATTTTCTCCACCTGCAGTTCGAATTCCAGCTTCTTTTCGGCCAGTGCGAGCCGCACTTTCCGCGAAAAAGGATGGAGCCATACATGATAGAGGGTTCTCATTATGAGAATGATCCTACCTTATTGAAATCACAATGAACAGGGTGAATTTATCGCACTGCCGTCAGATCGACCAGAACCTTCACGGGCAGGCCGACAGATTGACCGTCCGCCCACTGCCCCGTGCCGATGCGGAAATCGAGACGGTTCAAGATCAGCTCCCCCTTCATCTTGGCCGTATTACCAGTGATATCCAGCGTAAAGGGCAACGCGACCGGCATCGTGATGCCGCGAATGCTCAAGTTTCCGATGGCGATGTATTTGTTGCCGTCCGCCTGTTCGAACTGGATGGTCTGGAAGCGGCTTTCGGGGTGATTTTGCGAATCGAACCACTCGCTGTTCTTGATATTCGCGTCGCGGTCGGCATCCCCCGTTGTGACATTCATCATATCAATCCGGATATCGGCCGAAGAAGAGGCCAGATTATCGGGATTAAAGCGGATCGTACCATCGAAATCATTGAACACGCCTTCGAATTCGGAGCCGTAGAGCGAAGCCTTAAAGGCGAGCTTGCTCTGTTCTTTTACAATAGCCCATCCGTTTTCACCGAGATTGCTTGTGTCAACATTTGTCCTTGCGGCCGCGGCTTCATCTTCGGGTGCGGCAATTTGCGCGCCGGGTTTTTGCAGGCTTTTGAATATAGCCAGACCGGATAACGCATAAGATCCGCCCGCAACCAGAACGATCAGTGCCGCAAGCCCGATGCCCGCTTTCATCCAGCTCATCCGTTGCAGTGTTTCATCCTTATCGATGACATGGTGT
>CBFGQF010000061.1:0-9542 GCA_965650865.1 uncultured Alphaproteobacteria bacterium
TCGGGGTGCAGTTCGTTCGCAATCAGCCTGTCGTTTGGCCGCAGGGCGCGGGCGATCAAAAGCGGAGATCCGGGGTAAAGATTGTTGTCGACATAAGCGCAAAGGGTATCGCAATAAAGGGCCAGATCATCGGGGCTGCTGCGCAATAAATCCTTAAAGCGTCCTATGCCATCCACCCATTCCCCGGTCTTGTTCGCTTCTGTCCCCATCAGGTCGTAAAGCCCGATGCCGCCATGTGCGTCAATAACACTGAAAGGTGAATCCTTACGTTTTAAATAGTCGAGGATCACCGCCAGCGTCAAATGTTTCATGACATCGGCAAAATTTCCGGCGTGATAGGCGTGGCGGTAATTCATGACAGGGTTGTAGCACAAAAGAGAACGGGGGATAGATCCCCCGTTGTGACTTAGTGTTTATCGCTTAAATAACGTCGTTCCAGATGGGTCAGAAGTGGCTGAACCGAAAGATCATTCCCTGTAAGGGTTCTAAGAATGTCTAGGCCGCTGGCGCTGCGGCCCTTGCTATAGATATGTTCACTCAGCCAGCGATGGATCGGTTTCAGATCGCCATATTTGATCATGTCCGGCAGATTTGGCATTTTCGCATAGAGGGTGTCATGCAACGTGGCCGCCATAATGTGCGATAACGTGTTGGTCGGAATGAATCCAAAACGGCCTGTAAACCAGTCGGGATTTTGCAATGGACCTTCAAGCGCGCTTTGGGGTTCGATGCCAAGTAGCGTGCGGCTTTCCTCGTTCCATCGCTCCGGCAGATCGGCGACGGATAGCGATCCATTGATCAGGTCGCGTTCAATACGATAGCGCAAAACATCGTGGAAAATCTTCGTCAATTCATCGGCATCGTTGCGGATAGCGGATGGTGTGATGATCTTACGAAGGCGATACAGGTTTTCCGCTTCGAACGCTTTGTTCTTGAACTGGCGGAATACGCCCTCGGCGCGTACGGCAATAAATTCGAAGAACTGTGGCGTGCGCCCGATAATCGTTTCGTATAGATTGCTCTGCGCGTTCATCATCAACGTGCCAAGATCCTGACCGACCGGCTGCGTTGACCATTCGGCGGGCAGGCTTTGCGTATAAAGTCCCCGTGCGCCCTGATAGAGCGTGTCTTCCAGACTGTCGAGGAAGGTTTCCGATGAATCGCCACAACGGATCAGGATGCGGGCATCTTCGACCGTCCCGCCGGCCATGGGTGAAAGCGCGGTGATCTGTAGGGAGCCGCGGTTTAAATCGAAACCCATCATTTCAAGAATGGTTTTGTTCAGCCACATCTGGTCAGCCCGGCTGAATTCCCCTTCGAGCGGTAATGGCCGATCTTGCTCGTTTTGCTTTTGCAAGGCGCGATCGCGCAGGGACGATAGCGGAGCCAGAAGCGAGTCATACAGCGTATCCATTTGCTTCTCGGATATGTCGCTGGCGTATCCCAGAAGCAGCGCTTCATAACGCGTGCTCGTGTTGAACGTCTTTTGTTTCAGGTCTCCCATATGGCGGTATAAATCGACGACCTGCCCGATATGGGTTTGAATTTCATTCCAGTTGCGTCCCTCCATCGCGGCGGCGTGGCGTTTACGTCCCTCGCTCGCGATTTGCACCGATGCCAGATACATTTCCGGCGACAGGGAGGACAGGTGCGTGTGAATGCGGCGCATCTCTATAAGGTTCGACTTATTCCATGTATCCCAGTTTTCGGGATGGGCGCTTGCATCGTTTTCCACCTGGTCCAGAAGGCGTGTCACGGCGTGGCTTGTCGTTTCGACATAGATGCGCTTTGTGATCGCGGAAATATCATGCATGCGGCGCGAAAGTGCGCCTGCTGGCATTGCGGTCATCATATCGACGGCCAGCATATTGCGGATGGAGAATAGGGTATTGAGATTGGCGAAATAATATTTCAGGTCGTTGTAACCGGCGGCCAGTTCATTCACCGAACGCAGATGCGGCTGGTCTGTTGATGTTTCGGACATAAAGGCCCCCAAAAAATGATTTTTAAAAAGAAATTGGTCCTTATCCAAAATGCGCTATTCGGGTTAAAATAACTTTAACCTTAACGGTGTAGGATCGGGATGTTATGTTCTGGAAGAAGAAAGACAAGCCAAAGTCCAAGGAAACCGCCAAAGAGCGGCAACCCTTGACGCGCGAACAGATTATCGCACAGGCCAAGGCGAATATGGCCTCCGCCCGCGCCGAAATCGGCGATGAAACGCTGGAAAAGATCAAACAGGCCATGTTGAAAAAACAGCAATCGACGATCGAACAGGCCAAGGCCAAAATCAAGGCGACCGACACGCTCGAGGTGCGCGATCATCTGCGCACCATGATCCGCGAAGAACGTTGATTACCCGATATTCATGATCAATTTGATAAAAAGGCTCAGCGTGAACACGCTCAGCAGGCCGCCGCACCAAAGCGCTATAAACCAAATCCATTGCTTGCGCTTGTCGTTAGTAGGTTGGCTCATCGGTTGTTTTCCCACGGAAGATGTAATAGCACCAGCCCGTATAGGTCAGAATAACAGGCAGCATCACGCCCACGCCGATCAGCATGAGGGAGAGCGATTCCGGTGCCGCCGCGGCCTGCCATATCGTCACATCATAGGGGACGATGGTGGGCCACAGACTGACCGCAAGGCCGATATAGCCCATCAGGAAAATGCCGAGCGAGAGCAGGAAAGGCATCCAGTCACGTTTTATGCGATCCAGTGATTTCCAGAGCAGGACAAACAATACGCCGGTGAAGGCCGGTATTGGTAAAAGATAATAGAAATTGTTGCCGCCGAACCATCGCTCGCCCAGATCGTTGCCCAGAAATGGGACCCACAGGCTGACGATCCCCATGAACGCAACCACATAAAGAAATACATATTTCGCACATTTGCGGGCCCAGGCTTGAAGGTCGGACTCGCTTTTCATGAAAACCCATGTGGCGCCAAGCAGGGCATAGCCGAATACGACGGCGATGCCGCACATGATTGAAAAACCGGACAGCCAGTCGAACGGTCCGCCGGCAAAAGAACGCCCTTCCACTGTGATGCCCTGAACAATGCCGCCAAGGATCATGCCTTGCAGAAACGCGGCGCCGAGGCTGCCGAAATGAAAGGCATAGGTCCATAATGTGCGTGATGTGTCGGCCTTGAAACGGAATTCAAAGGCAACGCCGCGAAATATCAGGCAAATCAACATGAGGATAACGGGAACATAAAGCGCAGGCATCACGATGGCGTAGGCCATAGGGAAGGCCGCGAACAGCCCGCCGCCACCGAGCACCAGCCATGTTTCGTTTCCGTCCCAGAAGGGCGCGATGGAATTGATCATGCGGTCCCGCGCTTTTTCATCCGGGGCAAAGGGCGTCAGGATGCCGACACCCAGATCAAAGCCATCGAGCAGAACATAAAGCAGAACCGCCGTTGCAATGATGCCGCCCCAGATAAGGGGAAGATCAATAAAATTTTCAAAGGAAAACATTATCAGGCTCCTTTCTGCGAAGCATTGTCATCGCCTACGATGACGGGGTCTTCCATACCATGTGATCCATAGGTCGTGTGCTTGTCGCTGGCGTCGGCCAAAGTCGGCGGGCCTTTTTTGATCAGTTTCAGGATGTAATAACTGCCCGCGCCGAAAATGAAGATGTAGGCCACAATAAAAATCATTAGGGAGATGGCGATATATTCCGGCAGGACAGGCGATACACCCTCGCGCGTTCGGATCACGCCATAGGCGATCCATGGCTGGCGGCCGATTTCAGTGACAAACCATCCGGCCAGTACGGCGACGAACCCCGTCGGCGTCATGGCCATCGCCAGATGATGGAACCAACGCGTGTCATAGAGTTTCTTGCGCCAGTAGAGGAACGCGCCGATAAAGCCGGTCAACATCATCAAAATGCCGATGCCAACCATGATGCGGAAACTCCAGAACACGATGGTGACCGGCGGCCGGTCCTCTGGCGCCCATTCTTTCAGGCCCTTGATCTCGCCGTCCTTGTCATGGGTCAGAATCCATGCGGCGCCATGGGGTATGGAAAGTTTGTATTTGGTGATTTCTTCTTCCTGATCCGGCCAGCCGAAGAGAAGCAAGTCCGCGCCTTTTTGGGTTTCCCAGATCCCTTCCATCGCGGCGACCTTGGCGGGCTGGTGTTTCAGGGTGTTGAGACCATGGAGATCACCGATAAAAATCTGCAGGGGCGCGAAGATCGCGGCAAAGAAAACGGCCATGGTTAGCATGATACGCGCGTGTTCAATATGGCGTTTGCGCAACAGATACCACGCGCCGATCCCGCCGATGACAAAACAGGTGGTAAGGTAGGCCGCCGTGACCATGTGTGCGAGCCGATAAGGAAAGGACGGATTGAACACAACCGCGATCCAGTTTTCGGGATAGAGTATCCCGTCATCACCAATCACGTGTCCCTGCGGTGTTTGCATCCAGCTATTGGCCGATAGAATCCAGAACGATGAAACCAGAGTGCCCAGCGCGACCACAATCGTCGATACGAAATGCATGCGTTCCGACACGCGCCCCCATCCGAACAGCATGATCCCAAGGAACGATGCTTCCAGAAAGAAGGCGGTCAGGACTTCATAGGCCAAAAGCGGCCCAATGACGTTGCCGGTGCGATCGGAGAAGACGGACCAGTTGGTGCCGAATTGGTATGACATGACAACGCCGGACACGACGCCCATACCGAAACAGACGGCGAAGATTTTCACCCAGAACTTGTACAGCTCCTTATAAACGGGATTTCGTGTTTTCAGCCACAGACCTTCGACAACGGCGAGCCAGCTGGCAAGCCCGATTGTGAACGCCGGAAAAATGATGTGAAAGGAGATCGTGAACGCAAACTGGATACGCGCCAGTAAGACAGGATCAAGGGCAGTCAGAAATTCGGGCATATTAGTCCCCTTTTCGTAATGACGCTGTGCAACAAATACGCCTTGTTGCGCTTCTTTTCAATGGTCCTTAAACTATTTTCATTTAGAATAAAAATGACTATTTCGGTGCTGATTCCTCGAAGGAGACCCCAATGCCTGTCTATAATGCCCCTCTCGCCAATATGAAATTCGTTCTGCACGATGTGCTGGGGGCCGCGAGCCTATCGGAATTGCCGGGATATGAGGAAATCAGCGTCGACCTGATTGATTCGATTTTGGAAGAAGGCGCAAAAATCTGCGAAGAAGTGCTGTTTCCCTTGAACCAGAGCGGCGACAAGGAAGGCTGCCACTGGGACAATGGTGTGGTAACAACGCCCAAGGGATTTAAAGAGGCATATGAGGCCTTTGCCTCCGGTGGCTGGTGCGGCGCGACATCCGATCCGAAATACGGGGGTATGGGCCTGCCACTGACCGTGGGGTTCGCTTTGCAGGAAATGATCTGTTCCGCGAACATGTCGTTCGGAATGTATCCTGGCCTTTCGGAGGGCGCTTACAATGCGCTTTATCTCCATGGCACGGATGAACTGAAAGATACCTACCTGCCCAAACTCGTAACGGGCGAATGGTCCGGCACAATGTGTTTGACGGAACCGCATTGCGGAACCGACCTTGGCTTGATCCGCACCAAGGCCGTGCCGAACGGTGATAATTCCTATAACATTACCGGCACCAAGATATTTATTTCGGCGGGCGATCATGATTTGACAACGAACGTCGTTCACTTGGTTCTTGCCAAACTTCCGGATGCGCCGGAAGGGGTAAAGGGTATTTCCCTTTTTGCCGTGCCGAAATTCCTGCCTGATACAATGGGCGTGAACGCCGTTACGTGCGGATCCATTGAACACAAAATGGGGATCAAAGGCTCCGCCACTTGCGTTATGAATTTCGACAATTCCAAAGGCTGGCTGGTGGGTGAACCGCATAAGGGCCTTCGCGCGATGTTTACGATGATGAACACCGCGCGCCTTGGCGTCGGTATGCAGGGGCTCGGGATTGCCGAAGTCGCCTATCAGAATGGGCTCGCTTATGCCAAGGAACGGCTGCAGATGCGGGCCCTTGACGGTGCCAAGGCGCCGGACAAACCGGCGGACCCGATCATCGTTCATCCCGATGTGCGCCGCATGCTGCTTATTTCGAAGGCTTTCACCGAGGGAGCCCGCGCGCTGTCATACTGGGTTGGCATGGCGCTCGATAAATCCGAAAAACACCCCGATCCGGCGGAACGCGAAGCCGCCGAAGATTTGGTCGCCCTTTTAACCCCGATCATCAAGGCCTACCAGACCGATATGGGGTTTGAAGTCGCGAATCACGCCATCCAGATCCACGGCGGCCACGGCTATATCTGGGAATACGGGGTGGAACAATATGCCCGTGACGCTCGTATCGCCCAGATTTATGAAGGGACGAATGGTATCCAAGCCCTTGATTTGGTTGGAAGAAAAATGGGCCAGAATATGGGCCGCCTGCTGCGCCGCTTCTTCCATCCAGTCAGCGATTATATCGCATGCAATCAAGACAATGCTGCCATGCAGGAATATGTGTTCCCGCTTGCAAAAGCTTTCGCTAAACTTCAACAGTCCACGGCGATGGTTGCCCAGAAGGGATTGAAAGATCCTAACGAAGCAGGCGCCGCCTCCAGCGACTATCTTCGCCAGTTTGCGTTGGTGGCCATTGGATATATGTGGGCTCGTATGGCGCAGGTCGCCATCGATAAATTGAAGACGGACACCGACCCCGGCCAAAAAGAGTTTTACGAATCAAAACTGCAAACTGCGCGTTTCTTTTTTGAACGTATGCTCCCCGAAGCCGATGCCCGCCAGAAAATGGTGCTGTCAGGCGCAAAAACCCTGATGGATATAAAAGAAACGGCATTCTAAGAGAGTCCTAATAAGACAATAATAAAATGAGAGTTAGAGAGTTAAACAACGCTGAGCGTGATGCTTGGCGTCAAAAGGGCCTAGATAAAGCGGAGTTGCTTATCGAGGATCTTGATAAAAAAGGCTTGGATGTGCTGGACCGTTTCGATGCGCTCGATATGATGGTTTCGAAGGCAGATTATATGGCTCTTCATTGCAGCGAGCATTTCAACGAGGCCGGCGAATATGTTTCAAAAGACGGGCTTCATACGCATGATCTCTGCCAGAAAGATATCGATGACCTTGCGGCAACGGTGATCAAGGCCGAGGCGCTCGGCAAACGCCTGACCGAAGAGATGGGAAAATCATCGTTATCCAGAGTGAATGGCACATCGCGTATCTTCCAAAAATGGGCTGCCCGGTTTGGTGTCGATATGGAGGGCACTTCTGCATCGCCGGCACAGAATTCCGCAATTGTGATTCCAAGAGAGCTTGCCTATAAGTAAGCCATGCGGTTACTCGAAAATCTCCAAGACCTTCGGACCTTTGTGGGTGAGGCGCGTAAGGCAGGAAGAACCATTTCTTTCGTGCCGACCATGGGCGCGCTGCATGACGGACATATAGAATTGGTGCGTCAGGGTTTGGCGCGTACCGATATTTGCATTCCTTATATCTTTCTAAACCCCAAACAATTTGCGCCGAGCGAAGATTTGGCAAGCTATCCAAAAACGCTGGAGGCCGATTTGGAAAAGCTTCGCGGGGTGAATGCCAGCGCCGTCTATCTGCCGCGCACAGATGAGGTTTATCCGAATGATTTCGTGACAAAGGTTTCGCTCGGCGGGGTCGCTCTGCCATTGGAAGGCGAATTCCGTCCCGTCATGTTCGATGGTGTGGCAACGGTTGTGACCAAAATGCTTTTGCAATGCTTGCCGGATATCGCGCTGTTCGGGGAAAAAGATTACCAGCAGCTTCTGGTGATCAAACAATTTGTGCGCGACTTGAATATTCCTGTCGAAATTGTCGGCATACCGACCAGGCGGGATGAAAACGGTTTGGCTCTTTCTTCGCGCAATGCGTATCTGAATGCGGATCAGTATAAAATTGCCACAACACTTAACAAGATTCTAAAAGAGGCGGCCAACAAGGCGCAAACCGCGAAAGAATATGACGCCATTGAAGAAGACGCGGCGACGGCTTTGCTAAATGCAGGCTTTGAAAAGGTCGATTATGTGGCGGTGCGTGATGCGCAAACGCTCTTGAAACCAGATGGGTCAACGAAATCCTTACGCATTCTTGCGGCGGCCTATCTTGGCAAGGCGCGGTTAATAGACAATATACCTGTTTAGGCTATAATTTTCCAAACAACCAAAAAGGATTCGCCTATGTCGCTCGAAGACCTCTCCGAAAAACTTATCGCCCGCCTTGGCACGTTTGGCCATACGGTGAAATTCGACTTCGATGAAGACGGCATTCTTTTCATCGATGCGACACAGAACCCACCCGTTGCGTCACAAAGCGATGAAGACGCCGAAGTGACATTGAGCACCAGCCTTGAGACATTTGAAAAGATTGTGGCGGGGCAACAGGACCCGAATATCGCCTTCATGATGGGCAAGTTGAAGGTCAAAGGCTCGATGGGTCTTGCGCTTAAACTGAACGGTCTTTTGGAAGACTGATACAGACATAGAATTTGCCCAATAAAAAACCCCCGCCAATCGCGGGGGTTTTTCCTGATTCGTATTCTTAGAATTTGTAGCTGACGCCGGCGGCGATGATGCCCACGCTGCCTTCTGTCTTGGCGCGGAACTGGCCGCCTTGACGGGATACATCGATGATGCCTTCTTCAACATCAATGTATGTACCGGCGAAATCTAGGTCGATCGCTGGTGTCAGGGCATATGTCGCGCCGAGGGAGACCCATGTGCGGTCGCCGTCCGGTGTGCGGGATGTGCGGTATGCATCAACGGTCGGTGTTTCATCGAACTGGATACCGCCGCGAAGACGCAGAGTTTCCGTTGCCTGATATTCCGCGCCGATCGCATAGGCCCATGTGTTTTGATAACCCTGAACAACACTGCTGGCCAACGCGCCGCTATCGCGGTAGGCATTGATGGCATCGAAATTGTTCCATCCGAACCATGTTGCCTGCGCCTGCAATGTCAGACGGTCTGTCACATCATGCGCGATACCGAATGTGGCATGGTCGGGCGTCGTCAGTTTGGCAGTACCCGGTGTGCTGAGGACACCAGGCTGCACAATCGCGCCTGCGAGTGTGCTGACTTCGATTTTACCATCCAGATTGTGGTGTGCTTCGGATTTATAGTTCACGCCGATCGTGGTCGTCGGCAATGGTTTGAACTGCGCACCAACAGAATAGCCAAAGCCCCAGTCGTCGCCTTCCAGTTTGCTGTTGCCTTCCGTGTTGGCGCCAAGAACGACACGGTTGCGAAGGTCTGCGGAGGAGTGGGCGATATTGACGCCAGCGCCGATGGAGAACCAGTCATTGACCTTGTAGGCGATGGTCGGCTGGATATCGATAACCTGCAATTTTGTGCTGGTGGAATCGTAACGGCCGAACCAGTTGTCACCGTAATCGCTGCCGAGACCGAATGGTGCGGTAACGCCGATACCGGCCCACAGGCTGTCATTTACCTGATAGGAGACGAAACCGTTTGGTACCGGAGTTGGATCATAGGGATTTCCGCTTTCCGGTCCGACGCCGATCAATGGAACGGCGGC